>DATMXP010000016.1 GCA_035561515.1 Terriglobales bacterium
AGGGAGTTGGGCTGGTTTTTCCGGTTGGTGGCAAGCCCGGAGCCCGAGCACGATCACCTAGGTCATACTCGCAAGAGGTGCTTAGCGCAGGTCGGCAAGGGTCTAAAGCGAACTGCTGGTCGAGAAGAACGAGCTCAACAATAACCTGGGACCCTTAATCTTTTTCCCCACCGTTTCCCCACTAAAACTCAAACCCCACGCCCACGCCGTGTGCCCCCGAAATCACAGCAGGCACAATCCACCACGTCCGCTTACCCGAAGCTTTCAGCCGATAGCTCAAGTACATCAGTCCTGCATTCAGCGGCACGTTGACCGCATACATGCCGGTCCGTGACACCGGGCTCAGCGGATTCAATTCCCGGCACGTTCGATTACCAAGACAGCTTTGCGTCCGTTCGATATCGGCGATCGTCAATCCCATTGCGAGCGCGTGAAGCGCTACGAACTTCTTGTCGATGACGCGAGGTTTCGTTGGCCGCTCAAGGAATCTCTCCACCGGTGCAACGTACGGCATCGGCTCAACTCGGAACAGATCTGCCCCACGCTCCGGATCGCCGGCAAACGCCAGCGTGGCCGCGCACAGCACGACAACTGCGCCGACCCCCCGCGCCAACCCTGAGATATGCATCGCCTTCACCGAGTGGCGTCATTCTGTCGGCCGCCTTTGTCTTGCGCACTCGGGTCTTTGCATTATTTCTGCGGGATTTCCCGTTGCGTTTCGTTTTTCCCCCGGCAGATAATCACCTTATCTCCCGGCCACCCACAAACCGAAGCGCTGTCACGGCCGAGCGCGACGAGCCACGCACCGACCAGCGTCTCGGACACATCATTCGCGTTCTCAGCACTCATCCCACGCTTGTGATCAGCGGCACGCGCCTCGCCGAAGAGATCGGTACCACGCGTTCCGAAGTTTGGCGCCTCGTTGAACAGCTTCGCTCTCTCGGTGTCGAAATCACCGGACATCAGGCCACCGGATACCAACTCGCCAAGGTCCCCGATCTGCCGCTCCCCGAAGTGCTGGAGCCCGCGCTGCGCAACACCATATTTGCGCGCCGAGTACACCACTATTTCCGGATCGAATCGACGAACACCGAAGCGATGCAGGCCGCTGCCGCCGGCGCACCCGAAGGCAGTGTCTTTCTCGCCGAAGAACAGACTGCCGGTCGCGGACGCGGCGGCCACTCGTGGACCTCGCCGCCCTCCACCGGAATTTACTGCTCCGTCGTTCTTCGTCCTGCGCTCTCACCTGGCGACGCGCTCCTGCTTTCCTTGATCTCCGGGCTGGCCGTCGCCGAGGCAGTTCGCCAGGTCTCCGGAATCACGCCCGACCTGCGCTGGCCCAACGACCTGATGATCGGCGACAAGAAGTTCTGCGGCATCCTCACCGAGATGAATGCCGAAGTAACCCGCGTGCGACACGCCGTAGTCGGCATCGGCATCAACGTGAATCAACCGGAGTTCCCGCCCGACCTGGCTGAAATCGCAACCTCTCTTCTCACCGAAGGAAAGCGGGAATGCTCGCGCGTCGAACTCACCGCAGCCTTGTTACAATCGCTCGACAGGGAGTACAAGGCGTTAACGTCTGATCCCGCCACCGCACGTAAGCAGATCTTCGAGCGCTTTGAGCATTCTTCGAGTTACGCGCGTGGCAGGCACGTCACGGTTGACGAAGATGGCGGCTACGAAGGCATCACCGCCGGGTTGGACGAGCGCGGCTTCCTGCTTGTCGAAACATTCAAGGGTACGAAAACGGTCTTATCAGGAACGGTTAGGCCAAAATAAGCAACACGTTCGCAATGCTTTTGCTAACTACTAGCTCCTAACTACTAGCTACTATGCTTTTGGTCTTAGATGTAGGTAACACCAACACGGTACTCGGCGTATTTCGCTCGAAGCCCGACGGCACATTCGGCGAACTTCGTGCGCACTGGCGCGTCTCCACCAACAAGACACAGACCGTCGACGAATACGGCGTGCTCTTCCGCAATCTGTTCGCGATGGCCGGCATCGATCTCGGCCCGCTCAGCGGAATCGTCGTCTCCTCCGTAGTGCCGCCGCTCGACACCACGTTGCGCGAGGTCTGCGAAAAGTACTTCTCCACGAAGGCGCTCTTCATCGAGCCCGGCGTGAAGACCGGCATGCCCGTTCACTACGACAACCCTCTGGAAGTCGGCGCCGATCGTGTGGTCAACAGCGTTGCCGCCTTCGAGAAGTACGGCGGCCCCTGCGTCATCGTGGACTTCGGCACGGCCACCACCTTCGACGCCGTCTCCGCCAAGGGCGAGTATCTCGGAGGCGTGATTTGTCCCGGCATCGGCATTTCCGCCGAGGCGCTCTTTGAACGGACCGCCCGCCTTCCTCGCGTGGACACCCGTAAGCCTGCTCGCGTGATCGGCACCAACACCGTCGCCAGCATGCAATCGGGCTTGTTCTACGGATACCTCGGACTGGTGGATGGAATCCTCGCCCGTCTGCTCGGCGAATTGGGCAAGGACACGAAGGTGGTCGCCACCGGCGGCCTGGCACCGCTCATCGGCGAAAACTCCGAGTACATCAAACACGTCGACGACCTGCTCACGCTCGAAGGCTTGAAGATCATCTACGAACGGAATGCGGCTACGGCCAAGCGTCGCGGTTCGGCCAAATAGCTACTCACAATACGGCTGGATATCGAACGGCGGGATCGCTGGCAACCCGTCCAACTCGCCTGTCCAGCCTTTGCATCGTGTCGGCTGGGCCGCCCTCCGCACCTTGTTGTTCAGGTCTCGCGCTTCCACTTTCGCCTTGGCCGCCTCCGAACTGCCCAGGTCCGATTCCACCCACGACAAATCTGCCGAAACGTCTATGCCTGCCTCCCGTGCCACGTAAAGCCACATATACGCTTCGCGCTTATTGATCGGAACTCGACCGGAAAGTAAAAGCTTCGCCAGCCGGAACTGCGCATACGGGAGTCCCTGTTCGGAGGCAACACGAAACCATCGCACCGCGTCCGCTGGAGCTTCCCGAATCAACATCAATTCCCCCAGCAAATACGCCGCGAACGGATTCCCCTCGTCCGCTGCCGCCTGCAACCATTTCTCGCCGTCGCGACGACTCCCACCATACGCACCGGTGAAGTACAGCCTGCCCAATAGGTACTCCGCGAAATGACTGCCCCGGTTAATTGCCTTTTGATACTGCTCCGCAGCCTTGCTCGGATTACTGCCGCTCTCATCGTAGATCGTACCCAGCGCGATGATGGCCGGCAGGTACCCTAAGTCGGCGGACTTGGTCATCAAATCCAAGCCTCTTATGTTGTCGCGATTATTTGGGCTGCCGCCCGTCAGCTTATTCAGTGCCTCGTCGTAGATAGCGCGCGGATCGTTCTGCGCCAGGCACGACGCCGTTAAGAGAAGAAATGCAAGAATCGCACGCACAAGCGGAATCTATACCGCTCAACGAACCCCTGCAAGACATAGCTGACACGAAAGTTCCTGATACTGTTCGAATGAAACTCGCAGGGACGAATCACGGCGGAGTTCATTCGTCCCAAAATGGAACCGCGCTCACGACAACTATGGCCGACTTCATCGCCGATGGAATTACACTTCTCGGAACCTTGTACTTAAGAGGAAGAATGATCACCCACAAATTCTTTGCCGTCATCGCTGCCTTAATGATTTTGACCGGAACTCTCGCGGCCCAGGCCGCTGCGCCCGCTGGATGGAAGCTCGTTTGGAGCGACGAGTTCAAAGGCAATCGTCTCGACTCGAGCAAGTGGAACGTGCTGACGCGCGAACAGAGCAAGCACGACGAACTCCAGTATTACGTTCCCGACGAAGTGTACGTTGAGAATGGATCGCTGCGCTTGCGCAGTCGTGTGCGCGATTTCGGCGGCATGCACTACACCAGCGGACGCGTGGACACCAGCCGCAAGTTCGCCGTCACTTACGGGCGTTTCGAGATCCGCGCCAAGCTTCCCGGCGGCAAGGGACTGTGGCCGGCGCACTGGCTGTATCCGCAGAATCGCGATTGGGCCATGGAACGCCTGATGGCCGCCGCCGTCGCCGCCGGAGACGAGCGACTCATTCCCGAAGAACGTCCCTGGTACACCGAAATCGACATCATGGAATTCCTCGGCCACGAGACCAACGTCGTTTACGGCACGCTGCACTACTACACATTCAAAGGCGAAAAGAAGGCGACTTCCGGCACCTGGCGTGGCAATGTCGATTACACGAAGGACTTTCACGTTTACGCGCTTGAGTGGGAGCCCGACGCAATCCGCTGGTATGTGGACGACCAACTCATCTACACCACTGTGAATGGCGTCCCGCACACGCCACACTACCTGATCCTGAACACCGCTGTCGGCGGAGGTTGGCCCGGCAATCCGGATAACACCACCGTCTTTCCGCAGTTCCACGACGTCGACTACGTGCGGGTGTACCAGCGCGCGCGTGATTGATCGCAGGCGTGCCACTTCGCAGGTTTAAACTGGAAGTGGTGGAAAACTACTTCAATTACTTCACGGAGATCGAGGAGCATTTTCAGCGTCGCCGTGGCAGCATTCTACTGCTGAACACGCTCGACTGGGCGCTCATCGAGACGTGGAAGGATGCGGGCATTCCGCTGGAAGCTGTGCTGCGAGGCATTGACGAGTCGTTCGACAAGTACGACCAGCGCCCCTCGAAGTCCCGCAAGGTGAACAGTCTCGCCTATTGTGCGCAGGAGGTTCTCGCCGCCGCCGAAGAGATGAAGCAGGCCGCTGCCGGAACCGCTCCGTCGCCGGAGAGCAAGCCCGCCCGCGACACCGGATTCGAAGGACAACGCATCGCCACATTCCTTCGCGCCAATGCCGACGCGCTGGCGAAAAACTCGGCACCTGTGGCCCGCCAGATGGCTGACGACATTCGCCTGATGGCGGCCGATATTGACACACAGACCTCTCCGAAACTCGAGGATGTCGAGCGCCGCCTTACCATGATGGAAGAAAAACTTGTGGCATCGCTGATGGCCGGCGCCAAAGACGAAGACCTGGTCGCGATCCGCGCCGAAGCCGATCGCGAACTCGCACCCTATCGCCGCAAAATGCCCGCCGCCCAGATCGACCACCTTCAGCGGCAATTCATGCAGAAACGCCTGCTCGAGAAAGCGGGCATTCCTCGCTTGAGTCTGTTCTACTTGTAAGCAATGCAACTCACGATCGAAAAACTCGTTTATGGAGGCGACGGCCTCGCGCGCCTTGAGCAGGCAGACGGCAAGCGCAAGACTGTTTTCGTGCCGCTTGTGCTTCCGGGCGAAACCGTGGAAGTGACGTTGGTCGAAGAGCGCCCGGGCTTTGCGCGGGCAAAACTCGAAAGCGTCGTCGAGCCATCTCCGAGTCGCACCGCCTCGCCGTGCCCCTACTTCGGCGAATGCGGCGGATGCCATTACCAGCACGCGCCCTACGAAAAGCAGCTTGAGTTGAAGTCGTCAGTGCTTCGCGAAACAGTCTCGCGCATCGCGAAAGTGGATCTTCCAGAGATCACCTTGCACGCCTCTCCGCCGCTTCACTATCGCAACCGCACTCGCATGAGGTTGGTCGCGACACCCTCCGGCGAATCGAAGTTTGTGATCGGCTACAACCGCCTCGCATCGCATCGCGTCCTGCCGGTTCGCGAATGCCCGATCAGTTCACCGCTCATCAATCGCGCACTCCAGGGGATCTGGTCCATTGCGGCTACGCACGAAGCACCAGCGGGCCTGGCGGAAATCGAGTTCTTTGCCGATTCCACCGACGAAAAACTTCAGCTTGAATTTCTCACGGAAACCTCCGCTGACGACTCGACTCTGAGAGCCTTCGCGCGCGAGATTGCCGATGCGGCCCCTGCCATTGCAGGCATCTCGCGTATCCCGCGTCCCCGCCGCGAGCACAATGACACGACCTCTGCTCCCGAGCTTGACACCGATATCACTGTTCGCGCCACCGCGCTCGCTGGGCGGCCCGATCTCACCTACGACATTGCCGAATACAAATATCGTGTCAGCGCCGGATCGTTTTTCCAGACCAATCGTCACCTCACTTCGAAGCTGATCGAGTTGGTCACGAATGGTGCCAACGGGAAGCGCGCACTCGACCTCTACGCCGGCGTCGGACTTTTCACCTTGCCTCTGGCAAAAAGCTTCGAGCGCGTCACGTCCGTCGAGTCTGCGGCCTCATCGTTCCGCGATCTCGTCGCCAATGCACCCGCCAACGTGAAGCCGATTGAATCCACCACGGAGGCGTTCCTGCAAAAGCTTTCCGGTTCCAAACCGGATTTTGTAGTCGCAGATCCGCCACGCTCAGGCTTGGGGAAACGCGTAACCGCAGCGCTGGTCAAACTTCAGCCGCGTGAAGTGGCTTGCGTGTCTTGCGACCCTTCCACCCTCGCCCGCGACCTGCCCGCCCTGCTTGCTGCCGGATATCGCATTCGCGAAGCTCATCTCGTGGACCTTTTCCCCCAGACATTTCACATCGAAACCGTGCTGCGATTGGTTCGGTGAATTGGCGAGCTAAATGCTGCAAGGTCCGTTTCGGGACTGGTGCGACCTTCTAAACTCGGCTCTGGTTGCGGTTTTTCCATGAGCGCGCGCCAAGCGGCGAGCACAATGAATTCGTGCTCCCGGCCGATCACGAGATCCGACATCCTCGTGCTCCGATGTTCACCTTCGCGCTCGCGTTAGGTGGCGGCATTCTATTGGGCAATCTGCTCTGGCGGCCTCCGATTTGGTTGGGGATATTCGCCAGTGTCTGTCTCGTCAGTACCGCGATTCTCTGCTCGAAACATCCACGATTTGCATGGCTTGTTGCTCATGGCGCGGTCATCGCGCTCGGCTGGATTGCTTTCGTCGGACACGCCAGCCAGTCCGCTGCTACCGCTGCTGATTCCGCTATCAACGATTTCCTCTCCGGACAGGAGGTCACGTTCATCGGCACGGTTCAGCGCGAACCCGGCGCATTCGCATCTGCGACCCGTAACTTCCTCCAACTCGATCTTGCGACCGAGTCACTGACCGATGCTACCCACAGTCGCACAACTCACGCTGGAATCCGACTTAACATCTATTCGCGAGAACGCGAGGACGAAGAAGCTGAAACCGCAACCGCTTCCCACCCTCGCTTCAAATATGGCGATCGCATCCGAGTCATCGCGAAACTGAGGCCGCCCAAAAACTTCCACAACCCCGGCGCTCTCGACTACGAATCTTACCTCCGGCGACAGGGCATTACTGCACTCGGATCCGCGAAGCTCGAATCCATCGAGTTGCTGGGCAACAACAGCGACCGGATCGGCCGCTGGCGTTCCTACGCCCGCCACAGCATCATCGCCCGTATTCACCAGCTTTGGCCTGAACGCCAGGCCGCCCTCATGGACGCGATGCTTATCGGCGAACGCGCCTTCATCGAGCATGACGTTACCGCCGACTTCCAGCGCTCGGGCACCTATCACGTCCTCGTCGTCTCCGGCATGAACGTCGGCATTCTCTCGTTGCTGGTTTTCTGGCTTCTGCGCCGGTTGCGATTCGGCGAAGTCATCGCCTCCGCGGCCACCGTCATCCTCGCCGCCGGATACGCCTTCCTCTGCGACGGCGGCGCTCCCATCGTTCGCGCCGCGCTCATGCTCGCCATCTTTCTCATTGCGCGGCTGATGTATCGCGACCGTTCGCCACTCAACGCACTCGGCATTGCCGCTGCTCTCGTGCTTCTGTTTGACCCGGCCGCGCTCTTCGATACCAGCTTTCAACTCACGTTCCTCTGCGTGCTCGTAATCGCCGGACTCGCCGTCCCTCTCTTCGAGCGCACCTCCGACCCGTGGCGTCGCGGACTGCGTCACTTCCAGTCCACCATGTTCGACCTGTCCCTTCCGCCGCGCGTAGTGCAGTTCCGTCTCGATCTGCGCTTGCTCCTTTCACGCGTGGAGAGGTTCGCTCCCGAACCGCTGATGCGCTTCCTGACGCTTCGCACTATCGGCGTAGTGCTCACTATCTGGGAAGTGTTCGTAGTTTCCGCCTTGATGCAGGTTGCGCTCGTGCTGCCAATGGCCCGCTATTTCCATCGGGCCACGCTCACTGCTCTGCCCGCGAACATCCTCATCATTCCGCTCACCGGCATCCTGATGCCTGCTTCCGCCGCCGCGCTCGCGCTCTCTTACGTTTCGCAATCGCTCGCGGCTTTGCCGGCATTCATCGCTGGACTGTCACTGCATCTGATCACCGGAACCGTTCACATCGCCGGATCACTTCGCTACGCCGACCTCCGACTGCCATCGCCATCGTGGACGGCATCTCTACTCTCCATCTCCGCGCTTGCTGTCGCTCTCCTCGCGGCGCGCCGCTCCCGCCGATGGGCCGTCGTCTCCCTCGCCGCTCTCATCGCTGCGGCTGTCTTCCTCGTCACCCGTCCGGCCGCGCCTCAAATCTCTCCCGGCCAACTGGAAGTTTCCGCCATCGACGTCGGCCAAGCCGATTCCACGCTCCTTGTCTCACCCGAAGGACGCGCCATGCTCGTCGACGCCGCCGGTCCGCTCGGTTTCAGCCGATCCGAATTCGACTACGGCGAGAACGTCGTTTCCCCTTACCTCTGGGCACGCGGCTTCTCCCGCCTCGACGTCGTCGTCATCTCCCACGGACACTCCGACCATATCGGTGGCATGCTGTCCGTCCTTAACAGCTTCCGTCCGCGCGAACTCTGGGTCAGCCGTCTTCCGCAGACTCCCGCCGCCGAGCGAGTCCTTACCCGTGCGCAGGACCTCGGAATCTCCATTCGCGAATTGCACGCCGGAGACGAACTCAATTGGTCCGGCACACACATTCGCGTCCTCGCTCCCGCAACTTCAGACGAGCCGGGCACGAAGCCGCACAATAACGATTCACTCGCTTTTCGGATTGCTTATCAGGAAACTGCGGTTCTGCTGGAAGGAGATTCTGAAAAACAGGCAGAGCGCCTGATTGCGCTTCAGAAACCGGAAGCCGTTCTACTGAAGGTGGCCCACAACGGTAGCCTCACCTCTACCACGCCCGAGCTGCTCGATGCCGTACAGCCGCGCTATGCGTTCATCTCCGTGGGCGCACGGAACCCATTCCGCCACCCGCGTCCGGAGATTCTCGGCCGCCTCGCCCAACGTGGCATCGCCACTTACCGCACCGACACGATGGGCGCACTCACGTTCTTACTGGATGGAAAAACTGTGACGCCGCCTACCCCTCGGTAGGGCCTTCGGTCTCGGAGTTCTGCGATCCTTCTTCGGCAGCCGCCGCTCCCGAACTCCGGTAATCCGCTATGATCTCGCGCGCCTTCTCTGCGTCGTCGGCACTCACTCGCACCACAATGCCGCCCACTCCCGGCAGCACATCCTGTGGAGCATCCAACGCCGTCACCAGAGCCTCGATACCCTCGGACTCCAGCAAACCGCGCACCACCATCGCTTCCGACTCCTGCTCGGAATCGAATACCTGCACCAATTCCTGGTTTGTCTGTGGTTGTGTCGCCATAGTTCCTCCTTTGCTTGGATGCACCGAAGCGAATCGAACAGCTCTCGATTCCTAAACTAATTGGAAAAGATTACTCCATCAGTGACTTTCGGCACCCCTCTTGGCCCGTTTTTCACGGCTTCCATTCTCGCATTCGGGTGTATAGTCGCGCCAATTGCCCCGGATGTGGGTCAGCGCAACGTCGGGTAGGTGTAGCTCATCGAATTAATGCACAAGACGGTTGCAGCTAAGTACACCAGCAGGACGCCCTGCTGTTTTTGCGCTTCAAGGCTGCCTTCCGGCGGGAGCCGTCCCTCAGGGGTGGTTCGGAAGTTCCGTCAGAATTGGGAGTTGAGGCCACATGGAAGGTCAGGAAATTCGGAAATCGGAAGTGAACCTGTCAACCGCTGAGATCGAAGACGAAAACCGTCGCCTTCGCCGCCTCCAGATCATGATGAGCATGGTCATGCAGGTGTTGAGCGAGCAGTCGAACCTCACCATCGAGGAGGCCTCCGAGCTCGTTGCGAGTAGCCGGAAAGCCGCCCTCAACCTCTTTCCCGGCAAGGAACTTGCCTACGACCTCATCTACAAGCCGCGCCTCCAGCGCATTCTGAACGAGCGCTTCCGGCTCCAGTAGCAGCGCACCGGTGACTCGCCGCAAGCTTCTCCGGATCCGGCTGAATCTCCACTTGGACCCGTCACTGGGACGAATTGCGGCTCACAATGTGGGAAGACAAAAGCGGCGTTGCAAAGTCGTCACCTCTTCGCAACGCCGAAAATGAAGATGGCCCGAGCTTACTTCCTCTTCCGCAGAAACACTGCCACTGCCCCGGTCGCAACCACCAACACGGAAGCCGGTTCTGGTACCTGGTTCACCGGAGGCGCCGAAGAAATCGCGCCTACTGCATCGATGTCTGCGCCGACTGTTCCGCCGGTTTGGTCTCCTTCGTTCGTGTCGTCGGTCAGCCGCACATAGGAGAAGTACTGACCCAGGCCAAACCCGAACGCGTCGATATCGATGCCGCTGGTGGCGCCGAATACCTTACCAACTCCGTGCCAGACCACTCCGTCCTCGCTGATGTCCACGAACGTATCCTCCACGTCCGGGCCTACCTCAAAGATCCAGAGATCCAGCGCGCTGCTTCCGCTGCCGGTCAGCGAATTGTTCGTGAAACGCAGAACGATGGAGCCGCCATCGCCGAGCGATACGTAGCTCGGATTCGCCGGATAATTCGGAACTCCCAGCGCTTGTGTCGGATCCAGCACACTGGCGATCGGCTCCCCATTCTTAATCGCCGGCGTAAAACTTACGACCGCATCCGCAAAAGACGCGGACCCTCCCGGAAAGTTCACTCCCCCGAAAACATCTGACCGCGCTGGCGTTACCAGCACCGCCATCACACACATTAAAAAAATAACCGTACTTGCTCGTTTGAACATGAATGCTTCCTTTCACCTCGGATAGGCATAACTGCGCCGCGATACTGCGCAGTGGCGCGAGCACCCGAAGGCAAAACCCGCAACTGGGGTGCCGGAGTTCCGCCATGACGCCCGCGTGGGAGTTAAAAAAACGCGATCAACCGCAAACGTCGCCACCAAGTTCGCAAAGTGGCTGCTGAGTCACAGCTTTCAGTATTCCCATTTCGGAACTACGGGGCAGAATACGTACATCTCTCCAGAGTTATGGCCCGCATCAGAGGCTTGGGAGATCTCTCAACGAACTTGAATGTGCAGGAGTTTGCAGTTCTTCAGGAACTTGGTTTCCTGATCGGCGCCACACTGCCCCGGGCAGGGCAGACATGAAAAAGCGGCTCACGATGGAGTGAGCCGCTCGTCTTCACTGAACTTCTCGACTTAGATTCCGACTGCGTACTCGTCGTTCGGTTCCGACGTTCCCCTATAACCGTAGTGATAGGGCTCCATCGAACGCGCGAACCGTGCCTTGCGCAGACGATATCCCACATACAATCCGCCCGCGATCACGCCCGCCGCCAGTCCCGCGGCCGTCAGCGCAGCTCCGGGGTTCAGCACCACCGGACCCACCACCCGCGCCGTCGAATGCACCATGCGTCCCGGACGCCCCAGTCCTTCTCGGAAGTCCTGGATCGCCTTCTTTCCGCCGCGGCCCAGTGCGCGATGGCTGGTAATCATCGCCGACGTCATCGGGATCGTCAGGTCCTCACCGCCGTTCACCACCGCGTGGTCCGTGTCCCGCTCCTCCTGCACTTCCAGCAACTCCTCCAACGCCTCGCCGATCCCGGTCACGCGGCTCCACAGCGAACGGAATGCCACCCGGCCCGACTTGTCGATGATGTATGTCGGATTCGGCATCTTGCCGTATTTCTTGTGGACCTTGCCGTCTAGCTCATCCAGCAGGATCGTAAACTCGATGTGCTCTTCATCGCGCAGCGTCTCAGCCGCTTCCAGTTTGTCATCCATCGATTGATGCGCCGGCAGCTTCTCGCCCGGATGAGCTTCTCGGATATAAACAAAGAGGAATTCCACATCGTCGTTGTCCTGGTACTCCTCGTACAGATTGTTCATCCGGCGGATGGAAGAGGCCGTAAACGGACAGGTCGCCGACCCGAACGTAAGTACCACGTTCTTCTCGCCTGCGAAGTCACTCAGGCGAAACTTGTCGCCTTCGATGGAGCGTAGTTCAAAATCCGGTGCCCTTTCGCCCGGTTCCGGACCGCTGCCAAATCCGTGCCGAGCCGCGTCTCGGAGTAGTTCATGATTGCTGAAGGATTCGTAGTTGTAAGGTTTTCTTCCGAACATCGCCGGGGCCTCCTCGCTGCTACACCGCCTGAACTGTTTCGATGCGAAACCGCTCTTGCGATATGTCCATTCTAGTACGCGCAGCGGGTTTGCCGTTGCGAATCCGGAGGAACTAGAATGTCGGCACGGAGAACCAATATGGCACTCAAGGTCGGCGATAAGGCGCCTGACTTCACCGTTCCTGCCGTTCGCGGAGTCGAGAAGCTCACTGTCAAGCTCAGCGACTACCGGGGCAAGAAGAACGTCGTTATCGCATTCTATCCACTCGACTGGACCCCGGTTTGAGGGGCCCAGATGCCGGCGTATAACGCGGATCTCGACCGCTTCGCCGGATTCGATGCCCAGGTCATGGGCATGAGCGTGGATTCCATCTATAGCCACATCGCATGGCAGAAGAAAGAAATCGGCATGATGAACTATCCCCTCTGCGCCGACTTCTATCCGCATGGCGAAGTGGCCAGGAAGTTCGATGTACTTCGCGAAGGTGAGCCCGTTCCCGGCATTAACGAACGCGCTATCTTCGTGGTTGACAAGGAAGGCATCATCGTCTTCGCCAAGCTCTACCGTCTGGATGAGCAACCCGAAAACGAAGAGTTGTTTGAAGTGCTTCGTAACCTGAAGGCGAAGGCCGCGGCGAAGTAGCCCTCACAAAGCCGGTAAAAACAGAGAAGGCGACCGTTAAGGCCGCCTTCTTTATGTTTAGTATGAAGACCGATTAAGACCGCCGCATCCGAATATACGACCTCACGGAAACTGCAAAAATAACCGGACAAACTATCATCGCAAATAACGAGGTCATGTTCATGTCTCCATCATAAGAGACCTTTGCCTCACCTCGTCATTCAAAGTTCGATTACCAAAGATCAGCGAGAGTGATACTACTCGCGTCATCTGCTGACTGATTCCACACGACTTACGGCAACGGGCATCCCGTTTTGGAACTCAACTCCGCCAATGGCGTCGTGCCCAGCCTGCGCTGCCCGTCCGCGAAGATCCACGTCGGCACCTGTTTCACTCCGGCCCACGAGCACGCCGGTGCGGGCTCCTTCTGCCCCGGCACCCTGCATTCCACGTACGTCACATACTGGAACGACTCGCCAAACAGCTCCTTCTGGTCCAGGCAATGCGGACAGATCGAGCTGCCATACATCACGGCCTTCTTTTCCGTCAGGCATTTGGCGAATCCATCGAGCGACTTCGACTTGTCGCTCCGATTGAGTAACGCCATCGCAAACGCCGCTGCAATCAGCGCCACAACGGCCACCGCCAGCACGACCACCAGCCAGCGTCTTCCCTTCCCGCCGGACTCCCCATTCCGATTTCCCATGCCTGACATTCTACCCAGCACCCCTCTGCTTTCGCAGCAAAACAAAAAGGGCGACCCGCAGGCCGCCCTTCTCCAAATCAGAAAGTTACTTCTGTTCTTCCGTCGCCTCTTCCGCTTTCGCAGTGACGAACGCAATCGTCATATTCGGATCGCCAACCTTGAAGCGTGCAAAGCGCCGTACGGCGATGTTCTCGCCCAGTTTGCCGACCTTCTGTGCGATGATCTGCGCGATCGAAATCGTCTGGTCTTTGATGAACGGCTGTTCGAGCAGGCAGACTTCTTCGTAGTACTTGCTCATCTTGCCTTCCACGATCTTCTCCACCACCGCTGGCGGCTTTCCAGTCTGCGCGGCCTGCGTGCGATAGATATCCTTCTCGCGCTCGAAATCTTCCGCCGTGACATCTTCGCGCCGGATGTACTTCGGGTCCGTCGCCGCGATGTGCATCGCGACATCGTGTACCAGTTCTTTGAAGTCGTCGGTACGCGCCACGAAGTCGCTCTCGCAGTTCACTTCGACCAGCACGCCGATCTTGCCGCCCGCGTGGATGTAGCTCGCCACCGAACCTTCGCTCGTCGTGCGCGTCGC
This sequence comes from Terriglobales bacterium, assembly GCA_035561515.1. Taxonomy (NCBI): domain Bacteria; kingdom Pseudomonadati; phylum Acidobacteriota; class Terriglobia; order Terriglobales; species Terriglobales bacterium. Next base: position 14,163 of record DATMXP010000016.1, read on the forward strand.
CTTCTTCGCGGCAACCGACACGCCGCGCTTCCGCAGCAACACGATCGCCTGTTCGATATCGCCCTTCGCTTCCACCAGGGCTTTCTTGCAATCCATCATGGGAGCGCCGGTCTTGTCGCGAAGATCTTTCACGACAGCGGCTGAAATATTTGCAGTAGAAGTGCTCATTTCCGATCCTTTTCCTGAAAACCCGTATACAAACGTTGACCCGCGCCCCTCTACGACGCGCGGGTCATAATCCAATCCTAGCTACTAACTTCCAGCTACTAGCTACTGATTCTCTAGACTTCCGCGTGACGCGCTTCTGCAGATTCCGAAGCGGCTTCACTTTCCGCCGACATCGCCGGTTTCCGTCCGCCGCGCAGCACGTCTTCCATCGAAATCTCCTCGTTGGATTCCGTCTCTTCGCCCGGCGCCTGGCCTTCGCCTTCGCTCACGGCCACCGCATCCCGGACTTCCGCCACCTGCTTATCGGTCGCGGCCTGGTTGCCTTCGATCGCCGAATCGGCAATCTTCGACGCGAACAAGCGAATCGCACGTAGCGCGTCGTCGTTTCCGGGGATGACGTAATCCACTTCGCTCGGATCGCAGTTCGTATCCACCACCGCGACCACCGGGATACCCAACTTCCGGGCTTCCCGCACCGCGATCTGCTCTTTGTTCGAATCGATCACGAACACCGCATCCGGCAGGCGGTTCATTTCCTTGATGCCGGCCAGGTTGGCCTGCAGGTGCTTGCGCTCACGCTCAAGCTTGATCACTTCCTTCTTCGGGAGAAGCTCATAACGGCCATCCGTGGCCATATCGTCGAGCTCCTTCAACCGCTTCACCGACTTCTGCACTGTCACCCAGTTCGTCAGAAGTCCGCCCAGCCACCGCTGGTTCACGTAGTACATCGAGCACCGGTTCGCTTCTTCCGCGATGGCGTCCTGCGCCTGGCGCTTGGTGCCTACAAACATGATCGTCTTTCCTTCGGCGGCAAGGTCACGCACGAAGTTCGACGCCTCTTTGAACATCTTCAGTGTCTTCTGAAGATCGATGATGTAAATCCCGTTGCGCTCGCCAAAGATGTATTCCTTCATCTTTGGATTCCAGCGCTTCGTCTGGTGCCCGAAGTGAACTCCAGCTTCGAGCAGCTCTTTCATGCTGATGTTAGCCAAACAACCTCCTTTTTAGATTGCATCCGGACCGTACTGTCCCGGATTACATTCCCATCGCCCGCCCTCGCGAGGACGGGAAGAATTTGATTCCGTGGTTTCTTCCGCGGCGGCGGTTGGAATCACGACCGCCGCCACGAAGTCTTTAAACTTGCCGTTCGCCATCTCAGTTCCAGTCGCCAGACTGACGAACTGATGAACTGACAAACTGATGAACTCTTACCGCTTGCTGAACTGGAACCGCTTGCGTGCGCCCTTCTGGCCGTACTTCTTGCGTTCCTTCGCTCTCGGGTCGCGCCGCAGGAACCCGGCAGCCTTCAGCTTCGACCGCAGCTCCGGATTAAACACGATCAGCGCCCGGGCGATACCCATCTTCACCGCGCCGGCCTGGCCGTTCACGCCGCCGCCGTCCACGGTGATCACGGCATTGAAGCTTCCCTGCGTCTCGCTCAGCGCCAGCGGCTGCAATGCATCGATCCGCTGCGCGACCGTCACAAAGTGCTCGTCGAAACCCTTGCCGTTTACCTTGATGTCGCCGTTGCCGGGACGCAGAAACACACGGGCCACCGCCGACTTCCGCCGTCCCGTACCGTAATATTCAACTTGTTCAGCCATGCTTCGTCGTTTCCTAGTAGTCCGGGATTTCACATCCCGGGGTCTTACCGGGATTTCATATCCCGGAGTCTTGCCGGAATTTCTCATTCCCGGCTGTCTTGTGCGCCAAATCGCGTCAGCGCATCCAGAAATTATACCGAGGTCCCAAGTACCCGACCTTGTTTATGTGGCACAGACATTCCTGTCTGTGCTCCTTACTTATTCGCCGCTTTCCCGTCGGCGTAAGCCACGGCCGCCGCCGTCGGCTTCTGCGCCTCGTGCGGATGCCGATCGCCCTTATAGACCTTCAGCTTCTTGCCCATTGCCCGGCCCATCTTGGTCTTCGGCAGCATGCCCAGGACCGCCTGCTGGATTACCAGCTCCGGCTTCCGCTGCATGCGCTTTACGAAATCTTCCTCGCGCAATCCGCCCGGAAATCCGGTGTAGTGCCGGTACATCTTCGCCCCGGCCTTTAACCCGGTCAGCTTCACCTTTTCGGCATTAATGACGACCACATGGTCGCCGGCATCGATAAATGGCGTGTATTTAGGGCTATTCTTGCCCGCCAGGATGCGTGCACACTTCGTCGCCAGCCGGCCCAGGGTTTGACCCGAGGCGTCGACTACAAACCACTTGCGGACAATTTCCCCCTCTTTGGGGAAATACGTTGACATCTGAAATCTCCCTGAGTTTTCAAGAGAACCGCGGAGTTACAGCCCAGGACCGTAAAGATCAGACGGAGGACGCCTCTCTGGGCAGACCACTGCGGAGCAACAAAACATAGAGCTTACCTGAGTAGACCCGGGAAGTCAAACGTGGGCAGCGTTCGACTTGTATTTCCGGAAATCGTGAATTTGGGCCGATTTCCCTCTTTGGGATGGGATTCGGATTTATACTTCGCCGTTTCTCCCCCCAAATTGACCAAACAGGAGCCGAGCAGGTGATATCGAACGAACAACTGGGTGCTCTCAAAATAAACCGGGTTATCTTCCATGACCTACCAAAGTCGGTTCGCGGATCGGATGCCAAACCGGATCTGGCGGAAGCCGAAACCGAGATTGATGCAACCAGACGATCTCACCTTCAGAGAAAACTAGCGCAGGTACTTGGTTCCAAGTCAGCTTACGGAGTCCAGTTCGCCCCAATAACAACCTCCAAGCTTCCAGAGATCATTCGGTCCCTCACGACTAAACCGGCCACTGTCGAGGAATTTGTCGCAGCCTCGCAGGAAATTGCTACAACGCTCTTTGAAATGCAAACTGCGGCAATGTCGCCGGGAATCTTGGCGGTCATCGATGCAGTCGCCAACGGCAAGCCATCAATCATCCTCATGAAATTGGAACGAGAAGCGGGCACTCAGCTAGAAAAGGCCCAGAAGAATGGAAAAAAAACGTTCGCTATGTCCATTCTTGACAACTTGGTATTAACCGACGGAACCAAACTCTTCAAGTCCGCCATGTTCGTGCGAACCGGACCGGACCCGGATGATTTCGACGCGGGTGTATGTGACAGCCAGTACCACATTGGCGGCAGTAACGATATGGCGCGCTTTTGGCTCCGCTTCTTGGGATGCATGGTAACCGTAGAACCCAGGGTTGCCACGGAAAAGTTCTTCGATTCCACACTTCGCTACTTGAACGACAATGTCACAGATCCTGTCCAGTTGAACGATGTCTACGAACATCTACTTTCTGAGTTGAAGAGCAACAGGAAACAATTTTCACCCAAGGGTTTCATTGAGGACTATGTTCCTGAAGAACACCAACATCAATTGCGCGAACACCTAAGAAAAGAAGGACTATCGCTGAACACCTTCCACAAGGACACTAGTGATATTGAGTCTAAGCTCCGTCGACGGGCATATAGAACGGAGAAGGGAATACTACTTTCCGTTCCGGAGGAGCACGACGAAGTAATCGAAGTCCACGCAACGAAAGTCATTGTTAAGGACACCCTCAGCAAGGTCGGCCCGAGATGACCATTACCGAAGAAGCACGAGTCCGGTGGTTGGCAGACAAGGATAGGTTTGAGGAGTTTGGAAAGGAATTGAAGAAGATACTTTCTTCCGAAATCAAGAAACTCGGCATTTGGTCAGATGTGACTTCTCGTCCAAAGGAGATGGACAGTTTAATTCGAAAGCTTGTCAAGAAACCAAAGTACACGTATGACACTCTTGGCGACAAAGTCGGAGTGAGAGTCACCGTGCGCTATCGTTCGGAGATACCGAGAATCTTGGCTGTCGCTGAAGCATGTCTAAATTGCGGTGAATGGGAAGATAAACTCGAAACGCTCGAAGAGCGCTCCAAAGCAAACGAGTGGTCCGCAGTGGGTTACCTCAGTGTGCACGGTGATGTAAGATTAAAGGAAACGGCCGAGGCAATTTCGAAGTACCCTTCTGAGCGGTATCACGCAGAGTTGCAAGTACGGACCCTCGCACAGCATCTCTGGAGTGAAATGTCCCACGATTCCTTTTATAAGGCGGATGAGCACTTAGTCCCGATTCCGCCAGCGATCAAGAGACGTGTCAATTTGATGTCAGGATTGATCGAGGTATCGGACATGGAATTCGATAGGGTCAATGCTGAACTACCGAGCGTCCCTGAATTTCGTATGCTTCTGGCACTTGAACGGCATTACTACTCCCTTGCTAGCGAGAAAGTAGACCGCGAACTTAGTCTAACCGTAATCAAGTTGCTTTTGCCCCTATACTCTTCCGACATCGCCAGTACCATCAATCATTTAGACGAGTTTTTCAGCGACCATTTTTCCACGTTGCAGGTCATCTTTGATGAGGAACGTGCCAATCCCAATCGAGCAGCATTTCTTTTCACTCCGGAATCGCTGATGATCTATGACCGCCTTGAAGCTGACGATGTATCACTCCGAAAGTGCTGGATGACAGCGCTGCCCGAGAAAGAGCTTGAGTTGGTGGCAAATCGCTTTGGGTTCTCTTTCGATTAAATGCCGGTGCCCCGTCCTAGTTCGCCTCTTTTGGCGAAGTAGTGCCCCTCGCGCGCAGCGCTAACCCGGGTCTACCACCAGCGTTTCCCCTCGGACCTCCTCGTATACTTTCCCCATGAAGATGTCGCCGCTCCCGATGTCCGTTACCGACTGGCCCAGCCTCGAAACTACCCGCCACCCCGGCGACACCGGTTTCGCCCTGTGGCGCACCCGCAACTTTGCCGACATCCGCGTGCGCTTCGTCGAATACTCTCCCGGATATCGCGCCAATCACTGGTGCTCCAAGGGACACGTCCTCTACTGTCTCGCCGGATCACTCGAAGTCGAATTGCAGGATGGCCAACGCTTCTCTCTGCGCCCCAACCAGAGCTACCACGTCGGAGACGGTGACCCACCGCACCGCTCTCACACAGACGAGGGCGCAACCTTATTCATCGTCGACTGATGCCTGTGTGGCGCGAACACTCCGCGACCTTCGTCGAGCGCCCCGTGCCCGTGCCCCGGGTTCGCCCGTGCCCCGGGTTCGCGCGCAGCGCTAACCCGGGTCTTTGGCCGTTAACCTGGGCGTTTCACCGCCGCTCACCCTGCTTATTTTGCCGGCTTCCCCGACGCGGTCTGGTCCAGTGCCTTTCGCACCGCCGACACTATCTTCGCCGGCTCTCCCACTCCCCAGAAGTGCAGGAAGAACAGCCTCGGCGTATCGTTCAGCATGTGATTGTGGAGCGCCGTCACCGCAACACCGTTCGAGGTTAGGCTGCTGATCACTTTGTTCACTTCTTCGCCCACCAACACATAATCGCCCGTCGTCGCCACCTGCCCCTGGGCGGCAGGTTCGAAATTGATGGACGTGCTTGTACCCATCGTCGCCGGGACTTCCATTCCCTCTTCCCGGATCTGCTCCGGACGCGCGAACGAAAACTGCAAGACTTCGCCTGCCACCGTGCCTTGCTTCCCCATCGCCTTCTCGATCGCGGCGCGGTCCAACGGCGACTTCGCTCCCGCACTCGCTGCCGGCGCTTCCCTCGGAGTTCCAGTCGCGGCCAGCGCGTTGTGCAGCGCCCTTGCCATCTCCACGGCGTCCCCATGGCCGCCAATGTGGATGTACATCACTCTCGGCGTCTCCCCCACAACGTGATTGTGGATCGCCGAAATCTCAACACCACCGGCTTTCAGCTTCGAGATCACCTGCGGCATCTCGCTTACCGTCACCACCAGGTCTCCCATCAGCATGGCGCGTTTCGGATCACCGCCGAAGGCCGCCCACGATCCCAACGCGAACGCCGGCTGTAACGTCACTCCTTGCAACGTGACCTTCAAGTCCGCCCGCGGCATTCCGAATCGGATCACCCCACCGGCAAGTGGCTTTCCCTGCCTGCCCATAGCCTTTTCGACAGCCGACCAGTCCGCTTGCTGCGAATGCGCACCCAAAGCGCAGCTCAGCGTCAACGCAAGTAATACGGCTCGCATGCGTCACCTCCTACTTAAGGGTGGGATGTTGAATCGATGCGCAGCGAGTCTGAATTATTTCGAGCCGGCCCCGCGGTCTCGGGCTTCTTCTGTGAAATCCGCGTTCATCCGCGTCAAACGATCTTGAATTGTGACGCCCCTACTCGACTTTCTCCGCCAGTTTGGGCTGCGTGATCGACATGTGAGTGTGGATGATCTTCCACTTCCCGCCTGTCTTTTGATAGACCATGGTGGCATTCCAGCGTTCCGTCTTTGAGCCCGCATACGTAGCAAGGATGTACGTCAACACGGCCATATCTCCCGAAACCTGCACCTTCGGATCGACAAACTCGAACCGGTCAAAGTGAAATCCGCCCGCAAAACCTCGGTACAGCTTCGATAATTCGGAAAGGCCGTTCAGGCGCGCGGCTGTGAATGGATCGAAATAGGTTACGTCGTCGCTGGAACTGCTCAGGTATCCTTCAACATCTCCCTTGCACCAACGCTCCATCGCGGCCTTCTCCACCGCAAGAATCTCCTCCGCAGCGCCGGAATCGCTCTTGGTCTCCGCCATCGCAACCGGCACCATCGCTACACACAGCAACGCTAACGTCATCGATAAGGACATTTATGCCTCCATGCGAGAGTATGAATAGACAGGATTTGCCCGGATCACCAGGCACGCGGAGCCTATCAGTTGCGTCGGTTGCTTCGCTAGGACATCGGGGTTCGCTTGTGTGGCGCGGACACTCCTGTCCGCGGCCTTTGACTTTGTAGTTATCCCACCTCACGTCACAGACACAGTTCCTTCGATTCCAGGAAAATGCCTGTCGAGCCGGGCTTTTCGCGGACATGGAGTGTCCGCGCCTCGCAATCCAGCCACACAGTCCAGGGGCACACATCATGGGTTCACCGCTCGACCGCAACTACGCCTACCGGCGCCGGCTCCCTCACTGTCAAAAGCACGGAACGCCAGTCTTCATCACCTTCAGGAAGGCCCTCCCTGGCAGCTTCTCGCGCCCGATGCGCGACGTCATCCTGAACCACTGCCTTCACGATCATCGAAAGAAGTATGTATTGAACGCCGTGGTCGTCATGCCCGATCACGTGCATCTGCTTCTGACGCCCTTGCCGGACAAAGACGGCTGGCCGCTGAGTCTGCCCGCCATCCTGAAATCGCTGAAAGGCACCTCCGCCCGCAGTGTCAACAAACTCGCAGGATCCACCGGGCCCGTATGGCAGGACGAATCTTTCGACCACGTGCTGCGCAGCGACGACAGTCTGACGCAGAAGATCGAGTACATCCGCCAGAACCCCGTCCGCCGAGGCCTGGTCTCCAGCCCAGAAGACTATCCCTGGCTCTGGATCGACCCCGTCTGTACCAGTTTGTGAGTGGCAGCTGTGTGCGAACCTGTGTGGCGCGGACACTCCTGTCCGCGGCCTTTGACTTTGTAGTTATCCCACCTCACGTCACAGACACAGTTCCTTCGATTCCAGGAAAATGCCTGTCGAGCCGGGCTTTTCGCGGACACTCCTGTCCGCGGCCTTTTGCCTTGTGCCATCACTGCCGTTCAGGGCTTACTCATCTCTTCACTGTCTCCAACGGCATCGTGCCGTGCCTCCACCCACGCCACGGTCTCGGCACCAGCATCGGAACCGCTCGCCGGTACTGCGTATACTCCTCGCCAAACTCGGCCTCTAGGTCACGCTCTTCCAGTGTGGCGCCCAGCACAATCCACCCCGTAAACATCACGTTAAGCAGCAGCCGGTCAACTGACAGCACCGGTGTGGCCCACAACGCCACGATGCCAAACGCATAAAACGGATGACGCACGAACCGATACGGCCCCCGAATCGTCAGCGGCATCGCCGGCACCTGTTTGCCGGCGCGGTGCGCCAGGTAGGCCTCGATCCCGAAGGCGTCAAATCTCTTTAAACTTCCGATGCCCCACACGAACCCGGCAAGTGCCAGCACCAGCAGCGCTCCCATCGCAACCCGTCCCGTGCCCCGCAGCACGTATAGGTTCGTGGCCGAGCGTTGCCACAGCAACTCCAGAGTTAGCAGAGCCACGCCCGACGTAATCGTGTACGCCACACCTTGGCAATGTTGCGGCAGGTAGTTGCGCATCGCGTCGCGTACGGAACGTCGGACCAGGATGCTGTGTTGAAGGAAGAACACCAGGCAGAGCCCTGCGTCCCAGGCAAGCAGCGCTTTGTCCGCCACTTGAAGTTCAAGCACCCCCAGGCTGCCGAACCAAAGAAGAACAACGAAGAGAACCAGAGAGCCTGCCCCAAGAATCCACGCGAGCACCACGAGCAACATGGGACACCTCGCGACAGGAATCTTACGCCATGTAGGCGCCCCCTCACCGTCGATCCGACCGCCGTTCCCCATTCGGGAAAACTGATGTCAAGGGGGTCTAACGCCTGCGTTCGCCGCAAATTCTTGATTTCATTCGGAATATATTTTTCAAAACCGTGGCATGGTGGCCCCACCCAAATTGCTATCCTGAATATGTAGGTGGTGAAGACGACAAATTCCGTCTCGCCATCTTTCGCGCTTTTAGCGACAACCGACGATAACGAGAAAGTAAACGCCGAGTGAGCTAACTGCCCGGAAATGAACAGCTTGAGGTGTAAGTCCTTTAGAATCTTTGGTCGAACCCGAAGTCCACACGCAAACCATTGATTCCATTACGTCACGAGAGGGAGGGGGGAGGGGGTAGGTATCCTGCCGGTCAAATCCCGGATATCACGTGCAGGTTACTCATCTGCAAACGGCCAGTTCATTTCTTTGTCCAAACGATATCCTCGTAGTTCCTGCGGTCGATCACCGCGTCTACCTTGCCACGCTCATTGCGCCGGAAGAGTACTCTTCCTTCCACGCCCTTGCGGAAGTACACATCTCCACTCTCCGTAAGCAACTCTTCTTTCGGACGCTCGCCCCGGCGCGAAAAAAGCTTACCGCCCTCCATGGTTACAGTCCGCGTTACTCCCGGAGCCAGCTCATATGTACCCACGTAGTCCCCATAGCGCTCCGGATCCGGCTTCCCTTCCGCGGGGTCTCCGTAGTAACGCAACACCTGCGCCGCAACCATCTGCCAGCGTCCGCCTCGACGCATCCAGGTATCCGTGGCGTGAAAGCGCGCGCCAAGTTTCTGACCGTAGATCGTCAACGCCTCGTCGATGTCATAGCTGAGAATCGCCGTGTCACCTTCGATATGGCTCCTTGCATTCGCCACCTTGATCTTGCCCACGTAGCCCGCGGGCAACGGGCTGAGTTCGCCAATCATCGACGCCTTGTCGTGGAGCCGCCCCTTCTCGTCGAAGTAGATGACGTCTTCCGCCAGGTATTCCTGCCACGGGCCCTTCTGTCCGGGCGCCACGGCATCCATCATCTCCTGCGTGCGCCGTACCAATTCCTCTTGCGTAATCGGATTGGTGCTTCGCGACCCGCAGCCGGCGAGTGCAACGAACATGAGTACGACTGCGAAAAGCGATTTCCCTGCTGCCATCGAAGCCTCCCCGAGAAGGCGCTACTCTATACCAGGCCGGCGCCTATATACCTCCATTCACACCACCATTCAGTGCACCCATACCCGGTTTTCGTGCGCTCTCGCATGTTGGGAGATCAGGTTTTGCGTAACTGATCCCCTTTGTGGCGCCTACACTTGTGCCTAACCTGCACGCCGTGAGAAACTTACGCCGTTTCTGGCACCTACTTCAGCGGAGACACCCAAAAAGAGGACTCTTTTTATGAGTACCCATACAACTACGCCGCCTCCGGCGGTGAGGAAGCACACTCCCTACGTTCCCCCGACGATGCAGATGAGCGAATTCACCATTCGGGCCATCCTGCTCGGTCTTGTCATGACGGTCATTCTTGGCGCCGCCAACATGTATCTCGGATTGCGCGCCGGCATGACCATCGCCGCCACTTATCCTGCCGCCGTCATCGCGATGGCGTTCCTGCGCCTGATGAAAGGCTCCATCCTGGAAGAGAACATGGCGCGTACCGTGGGCTCCATCGGCGAGTCCGTTGCGGCCGGCGCGGTATTTACCATCCCCGCTTTCGTTCTTGCAGGTGTGTGGCCTGAGTTCGACGTCGCCCACGGCTACTGGAAATCGGTGGCCCTGATGGCCGTCGGTGGAACGCTTGGCATTCTGTTCGTCACCCTCCTCCGCCGGGTCATGGTTGAGGATCCGGAGCTTCCTTATCCCGAGTCGGTTGCAGCATCCGAGATTCATAAGGCCGGTCAACAGGGCAGCAAGGCCGCGAAGATCCTGTTCGCCAACATGGGGATCGGCGCCCTGGTCTACTTCCTCGGCACAATCCGTCTGTTCAGCGCCAGCCGTGAGTTTGTATTTCACCTTGGACAATTGGGCGTGAGCGCCCTGAAACTGTCCCGCGCACCGGGTTCGCCGACACTGCAGACCGGCGCCATGACCACGTTCTCCGCACCGGCAATCAGCCCTGCTTACCTCGGCGTCGGTTACATCATCGGGCCGCGCCTCGGTGCACTTAACTTTGCCGGTGGCGTGTTCGCCTGGGGTCTTCTGGTTCCGCTCCTTTCGTACTTCCTCGGCCCGCAGCTTGCGACTTTCATGCCGGCTGGCGCAGGCGAAGAGAGTTGGGCAGCATCGGCCGGAGCCATCTGGTTCCACATCGTCCGCCCCATTGCTGTGGGCGGCATGTTGGTAGGAGCAAGCTTCACCCTCTTCCGGATGCGCAAGAGCCTCGGCCTCGGCATGAAACGCGCCATCGCCGACCTGAAAAAGTCCGCTGCCGGACACAGCGCGGCGGACCGTACCGAGCGCGACCTGAATGCGAAGGTCGTATTCGGCGGACTCGGCGTGGTCTTCCTTTGCATGATCGCCCTTTACATGTTCTTCACCGGTGTGATCGGTGCGGCGACTGTGGCGGCGATCGTGATGATCATCCTCGGATTCTTCTTCGCCGCCGTGTCCGGCAATCTCGTCGGCATGATCGGTTCCTCGAACAATCCAATCTCCGGCCTGACGCTTTGCACATTGATCGTCGCGGCGTTGCTGATGGTGGCCATGGGCCTTCGCGGTCCATCGGGTATTGCGGCGGTGCTGGGTGTCGCGGCTGTGGTTTGCGTCTCTTCGGCGGTGGCTGGCGAAATGCTTCAGGACCTCAAGGTCGGACACATTCTTGGCGGCACGCCAGCTCGCATGCAGATTGGCGACCTGCTCGGAATCGCCGTCAGCAGCCTTGTGCTGTTCTTCCCGTTGATGATTCTCCACAAGGCCTACACCTTCGGAAGCGCGCAACTCTCCGCTCCGCAGGCCGGCTTAATGGCGTCGCTCTCACAAGGTATCGTGGGCGGCAACATGGCATGGCCGTTGGTGATTGTCGGTATCCTGATGGGCTTCGGCCTTATCCTGGTGGAAGTGCGCAGCCCGATGTTGTTCTCGGTCGGCATGTATCTGCCGCTCGAAACGACATTCGCAATCTTCGTCGGTGGCATCTTCCGCTGGATCACCGACAAGCTGCGCAACCGCGCGAACCTCAACGACGCACAGAAGGCGCGCGTTGAAAACGCAGGCGTGCTCACGGCATCCGGTCTCATCGCCGGCGAGGCACTCTGCGGAATCGTGGTCGCAATCTTCGTGGTAATCGGGAAACCGTTGCCGCATATCTTCGACCGCGCTCCGGACATCGCGGCCGTGATCATGCTGGCTTTGATCGCCCTTTTGATGATCCGTCTGCCGCTGGCCAACGCCGGTTCGCCCGACGAGCCTGCTCCGCCGACGGCGATCATGTAATCCTGTTGTTCTTCCCTAAGCCGGTCGTTCGCGACCGGCTTTCCTTTTTGCCTGTGCCGCTCCATGTGATACAAAAATCTTTCATGCCTCGCGCACTTACCCCGGAACAACGCCGTGCGATTGCTGCTCGCGTGAACTACTACCGCGACTTGGGAATTTACGATTTCTACCGTCGCGCCGGGGAAGAAGTCCCCGAGCCTACGCCGGAGCAAATGGCGCACATCGAGCAATCGATGGGGCTCGAGATGGACCAGCGCAATTCCGAGCAAGAGGAGTTTGATCGCGAAATGGCCAAAGCCGTAGTGGAACACTCGGATCCTGTCACGGCGTTGCGCGTCATTCGCGAAGACATCGGCGAATGTACTCGTTGCAAACTGCACGCCCAGGGACGCAAGCAGATCGTCTTCGGCGTCGGGAATCCCACGGCCGACCTGATGTTTGTCGGCGAAGGTCCGGGAGCAGACGAAGACGAGCAGGGCGAACCTTTCGTAGGACGCGCAGGCCAACTGCTGAACAAAATGATCGAGGCGATGGGCCTGCAGCGCGAGCAGGTTTACATCGCCAACGTGGTGAAGTGCCGTCCGCCCGGAAACCGCACGCCGGAGCGAGACGAAACCGAAACCTGCTCGCCGTTCCTGTTCCGCCAGATCGACGTGATCAAGCCCAAGGCGATCGTGGCCCTCGGTGCGGTAGCTGCGAAGAGCCTGCTCGGGCTCAACGACACGATGGCCAATATGCGTGGGCACTGGTACGACTATCGTGGCACCCAGTTACGTGTGACGTATCATCCGGCGTACCTGTTACGCGATCCGCGGCAGAAGGGCGAAGCCTGGAAGGACTTGCAGGAAGTAATGAAGTATCTGGGTCTCGGAGTTCCCAAGAAGTAGCCACAGTTCGCGTCACGGATGACGCAGCGCAACCTCCTGTACAATCGCCAACGATGAGGGTTCGCGCGAAAGCTTCCATAGCGGCAGTTCTCATTCTGCTGATCACGCCGCTCCTCTTCTGCGAACCTGTCTCGCAGCTCAAACCCACGGGTTACGTCAACGACTTTGCCCATGTGCTTGACGCCGGTACCGTCACAAAGATCAATAACCTCGCCCTGGAAGTCGACCGCAAAGCTAACGCGCAGATCGCATTGGTAACGGTGAACACCGTTGATGGCCAAGACATAGAGAGCTATGCGGTCGAACTGTTCCAGAGCTGGGGCGTTGGAACGAAGAAGACCGATCGCGGCGTGCTGATTCTTTATGCCATCAAGGACCGTCGCGCCCGGATCGAAGTAGGCTACGGATTGGAGCCAATCCTCCCCGACGGCAAAGTCGGCGGCTTCCAGCGCGAAGCCATACCGCTGATGCAGCAGGGCCGTTATAGCGATGCGCTGTTGCTCGTCACCAGCAGAGTCGCCGGCGTCATTGCGCAAGACGCTGGAGTGCAACTCACCGGAGCGCTGCCCGTTCCGGCCCGCGCCAATGACTCAGACCAGATCTCGGTCGGTGGCGTAATCCTTATCATCATCCTGATCCTGTTCGCGTTGTTCACGCCATTCGGACGCACGCTGCTTTACCTGTTTCTTTTTTCTGCACTCAGCGGACGAGGTGGAGGCGGCGGATTCGGGGGATTCGGTGGTGGAGGCGGCGGTGGCTTTGGTGGATTTGGCGGTGGCCGTTCCGGCGGTGGAGGCGCAAGCAGTAGCTGGTAAGAATCGAGGACGCTTATGGATCCTGAAAAGAAGATTAAAGAATTCGTCGACCGAGCCCGACAAACGGCCGAGGCAAATCTCGAATGCATCATTCTCTACGGTTCTGCCGCAACCGGTGAATATGACCACGAGTTCTCAGACCTGAACATCTTCTGCGTCCTTCGCGACGTGTCGTTTTCCGCATTGCAGTCGTTCGCCCCGGTGGCAAAGTGGTGGGCCAAGCAGCATCAGCCTGCTCCTCTTGTCATGTCGCGCGCGGAACTGGAGCGCAGCGCTGACGTCTTCACCATTGAATTACTCGACATGCAGCATCATCACCGGTTGCTGTACGGGAACGACGTTCTGCAAGGGCTGCATGTTCCGATGAACCTGCACCGCGTCCAGGTGGAATACGAGTTACGTGAAAAACTGGTGCTATTGCGGAAGGAATTGGTCCTGGCCTCGGACAAAGACAAATCTCTATGGGAGTTGCTGCTGCGTTCCGTCCCTTCGTTTGTCACGCTGTTCCGCCATGCAGCGCTCGCCCTGGGACAGCCGGAACCTAGCGGCAAGCGCGGTTCGGTCGAAGCGCTTTCGAAGCTGGTTGATTTCGACGTATCGGCGGTACTGGAGGTACTCGATGTCCGCGAGCACCGTACCGACCGCGGCAAGGTTAAGGTGGCGGGCCTGGCGCAACGCTACCTCGCTGCCATCGAGCAGGTAACCGCGGCAGTTGATAAAGCTATGGAGTCGGGTACACTGGGCCGTTCATAATACGCGAGTTTCTCAGGAGATCACATGCGTAAGGGCATCATTGCCATTGTCATTATCGTTGTCGTTCTACTGGTCCTGTTCGGCCAGTACGTTGGCGTTCGTAACACGCTCGTCACGAAGAACGAGGCCGTCAAGGCTGCCTGGTCGCAAGTCGATATCGTGCTTCAGCGCCGGGCCGATCTGATTCCCAACCTGGTCGAGACCGTGAAAGGGTTCGCGCAGCAGGAGCAGAAAGTGTTCGGCGACATAGCGGCGGCTCGGTCGAGACTGTTGTCGGCGGGCACGCCACAGGAGCGCATTGCGGCCAACCAACAACTTGATGGCGCCCTCGGGCGACTGCTGGTCGTGGTCGAGAACTACCCGCAACTCAGGTCGAATGAGAATTTCCTCCGCCTGCAGGACGAACTGGCGGGCACCGAGAACCGGATTGCCGTCGAGCGTAAGCGTTACAACGACACGCTTCAGGACTACAACACGTACGTGCAGAGGTTCCCGAACAATATCTATGCCGGGTTTGCCGGATTCAAGATCAACGACGCATACTTTGCCGCCTCGGAAGGGTCGCGGCAGACTCCTAAAGTTGATTTTGGAACGGGAAACACGACTCCTCAATCAACACCGCAGCCCGCACCAGCGCGGTAACCACGCTGGAGACGGAAATCTATGAGTGACGGACGCCGCACTTTTCTCTGGGTTGTGATTGGCGGGGGCGCATTTTTTGTATTCCTTCTCGCCATCTTCTCGCTCGTTTACTACACGGTTCGTAACCAGACGCGCACGGAGGTGGTTCGTGCCGGCAGCGGTGGCAAAATCGCTGTCGTCGATCTTGAGGGCGTGATCATCACGCCAAAACAGACGGTAAAGCAGCTCAAGAAGTTCGCCGACGACAGTTCGGTGAAGGCCATCATTCTGCACGTGAACTCGCCGGGCGGAGGAGTAGCGGCCTCCGAGGAGATTTACCGCGAGGTCCGGCGCATCCGGGACGACAAGAAGAAAGAGATTGTCGCCTCGATCGAGACGGTCGGAGCGAGTGGCGCCTACTACATCGCAGCAGGTACGAAAAAGATCTATGCCAACAATGGGTCGATCGTGGGCTCTATCGGCGTGATCATGGAATGGGTGAATTATCAGGACCTGCTGAAGTGGGCCAAGATGAAGAACGTGGTCATCAAGACCGGTGAGTTCAAGGACACCGGCAATCCTGCCCGCGAGTTGACCCCGGCCGAACAGCAATACCTCCAGGGACTTGCCCAGAACATGCTTGGGCAGTTCATCAGTTCCGTTGCCGACGGCCGCAAAATGAAGCAGGAAGACATCAAGGCCATCGCCGACGGCAAAGTCTGGACCGGCGAAGAAGCCAAGAACCTGAAACTGGTGGACGAAATCGGCGATTTTGAAGCGGTCGTGCAGGCTACGGCAAAGGATGTTGGGATCAAAGGAGATCCTACTCTGGTCCGTGCCGAGAAGGAGAAACGAAACCTGATGGATCTCCTGTTCGGGGATGTTTCGGAGATTTGGCCCGATCCGGGCAAACTGCTCCAGCAGCACCCCGGTTTTTACTATCTCTGGAAGTAAACGAAAAAATTTGTCCCGCAGCAGGGGATCAGGTATAACTATCTGAGAAATCAGCCCCTTAGCTTGGGCCCAAGGTACAGACAGCGCCACTGTCAACTTTGAAGCGCGAGAGAGCGAAATGACCAAGGCCGATCTGATCGAAGAAGTATCGCGGCTAGCCGACTTGACTCGGAAAGACAGCGAAACCATTGTCGAGACGATATTTGAGAGTATCGTCAACTCCTTACGTGCAGGGGACAAGATCGAGATCCGCGGCTTTGGCAGCTTCCGCACGCGCCAGCGCAAGCCTCGCGTGGGACGCAATCCCAAGACGGGCGACCGAGTGGATGTTCCCGCCAAGAAAATTCCGTTCTTCAAGCCCAGCAAAGAACTTAAGGACGTGGTGAACACCGGCGAGATTACGCCGGAAGCCGCGGCGGCGAACGGCGACGGAATCTAAAGAACTCGTAAGTAGACAGGGACGCGGGCCGTGCGCCCGCGTTTCGCTTTTCTAATCAATCAGCAGCCAGTAGTAACGAATTCGGCCACCTGCTTTACGAGTTTTCCCGGCTCAGCTCGCGACGAAAGAAACAATCGTCTCTGGGAAACGTTGTAGTGATCGCTCATGTCGATATAGAGATCAAGTTTCCCGTCCCCATCCAGATCGCCTGCCCAGATCAGCCGCCAATCGGGTTCGTTGGCGCCGTTCGGGACCGTGAACAGTTCTTGGCGCTCCGCTCCATGGATGAGCACAGCGGCCGACCCATCGGTGATCTGCTTCTCTTTCGACTTAGGATTCGTAACTTCGATGCGGTAGTCGGTGCCGTTCAGAGAGACTGGCTCGACACTGCCATTCGCGAGTGACACATCCATTCTGGACGTAATGACTTTTTGGGTCAGCAGGTCGTCCAAACCTCGGACAAGGAAAAGCGGCACGTTGTAAGTTGTCGCGGTGAAGATTCGGCCGGTGGTCTGGCCTTCGTCGTCAACCATCTCGTCACGACTGGATTCGACGCGGACTACCACCCTTTGCCAGAAGTGACCTCCCGGGTTGGCGTAAAGACCAAGCCAGAGTTCGCCATCTTCCACGTGAATCGACTCGACGTCGGCCCCGTGAAACTCACCGGGTTCGATCACAGCAATTTCGCTCGTAAAGGACACGGAAGCGAAGAGCAGGGTCCAGGCGAAGACAAGGAGTCGTCGCATGCGGAGAGTTTAGTCCAGAGTAGCTGAAATAACTCAGCGAATTCCGATGGCGGCCATCATGCGGCCCGTATAGCCGTGCTCAGCCCGATGCGAGAACAGCAGGTCGGTGCGGCACGATGCGCACAGGTCGCTGATCCAGATGTTCTTTTCCGGCACTCCGGCATCAAGCAGTTGCCGGCGATTGGCCTCGATCAGGTCGAGGTGCGCCTTCATGGCCGGAGCGCCATGCCCCGGAGCCCGCTGGTTGAGGAACAGCAGCGGGTACTTGATGTGCAAAGCGTTGGAGTCGAACACTTCCTCGAACAGAGCGTCGGAATACGCGAACTGCGCCGAGAACTTGTCGCGGAAACTTTCGTCGACTTCGTAGCAGCAGCGGTGGATGCCGGGACCAATGGCCGCTGATATGTCCTTCGGCTGCGAGCCAAACTTCAGATGCATCTCCCCGACACCCTTCTCGACGATGCGCGCCAGGGTCCCGCGCCATCCGGCGTGGAAGGCACCCACAGCCTTCTTCTTTTTGTCGGCGAGCAGCACGGGGATGCAGTCGGCCGTTCGGACCGTCAGCACCACTCCACGCAAGTCCGTAATCACGCCGTCGCCAACCAGCGGTTCTTTGGGAACCTGCTGGACATGGTGAATCACAGCGGAATGCACCTGCCGGGTCGTGACCAGCGGCCACGTGTCACGGCCCTTGATGGCGTTGATGGCACGCAAGAAGATGCGCCGGTTTTCCTGAACGTTCGCGCGGGTGTCGGCTTCGGTGATGCCGAGGTTGAGCGACTCGCCGCCGTAGGCGTCCGAGACTCCACCGTTGCGGGTACTGAACCCGTGTACCACGAACTCCAATTGCTTGAGGTTCTCTGCCTGGAGTACCTCCGGGCGCGGAGCCCTTACGCGGACCGGCTTAATCTTGGTAACCTGTTGACCCACAAGTCGATTGTAACAATCACCTATTGATTGCCGCCTGAGTCGGGCCTCAGATACACTGGTTGGTTGCTATGTTTGCAGAATTCACGGTAAAAGACCGCTGGTCGGGCGAAGATGTTCATTGCGCCTATCAAGCACTCATTGTGGCTGTGGCTACCCGCCACGCCGATGCCATCGACGTGAAGTTTCTTGCCAATGGGCGTTCCGTTTGGATCGCCCTGCCTCACCCGGCCTGGGTGGAATATAACCGCCAAACCGGCAAGGTGATCACCGATCCCCTCGCGGTCGAAATCGCCGGTCATTTCCTGAAAACAGCGATTGAGTCAGGCGAAGGCGGTCGTGAGATGTACAGCTTGACCGTAAAGGAAACCCTCGAGCATCTGGAGGCTGTGCGCCAGGCTTACGACGCCCGCGTACCGGCCTAGTTTTTGTTCGGCCCCGCATCTAAGTCACGGTCCCTTGAGCGTGGCTTTTTGTTTTTTTACCAAGGATGCCCTTATGACCACCGTTACTGTTGAACTGAAATCCCCCAGCCTGAATATCCAAAACAGCAAGCTAGCGCAGTGGGTAGAAGAAACTGCGCGGCTCTGTAAACCCGACCAGATCCGCGTTTGCGACGGATCGCAGGAGGAATACCAGGAGATGCTCCGGCTGATGGTGCAGGCCGGAACAGCGATTCCCCTGAATCCCGCGAAACGTCCTAACAGTGTCCTGGTGCGCTCCAATCCCGCAGATGTGGCGCGCGTGGAAGATCGCACCTTCATCTGTTCGGTTGAGAAGAAGGACGCCGGCCCAAGCAACAACTGGGAAAACCCTGCCGTCATGAAGAAGAAGATGACGGAGCTTTACCGCGGCTGCATGACGGGACGCCTGATGTACGTGATCCCCTACTGTATGGGTCCGATCGGCTCTCCGATTTCCAAGATCGGCGTCGAGATCACCGACTCGCCTTACGTGGTCGCGAACATGCACATCATGTCGCGAGTGGGCGCGAAGGTGCTGGAGGTCCTTGGCACCGATGGTGACTTCGTGAAGGGCCTGCATTCTGTGGGTGCTCCGCTGCAGGCAAACGAACAGGACTCGACCTGGCCCTGTAACGCCGAGCACAAGTACATCTGCCACTTCCCCGAGACGCGCGAGATCTGGTCGTTCGGATCCGGGTACGGCGGCAATGCCCTGCTGGGCAAGAAGTGTCACGCTCTTCGCATTGCTTCTGTCCAGGCACGCGACGAAGGCTGGCTCGCTGAACACATGCTCATCCTGAAGCTGACGAATCCCGATGGCGAAGTGAAGTACATAACGGGCGCGTTCCCGTCAGCTTGCGGCAAGACCAACCTCGCCATGCTGATCCCAACCATTCCCGGATGGAAGGTGGAGACGATCGGCGACGACATCGCATGGATGAAGTTCGGCCCGGATGGACGCCTGTACGCGATCAATCCGGAATTTGGGTTCTTCGGCGTGGCGCCGGGAACCAGCATGCTTTCCAACCCGAACGCGATGCTCACGGCCACGCACGATTCCATCTTCACGAACTGCGCCATGTCGCAGGACGGCGATGTGTGGTGGGAAGGCATGACGGAAAAGAAGCCAGCGCATCTGATGGACTGGCTGCGTCGTCCGTGGACGCCAGATACACCACGGAAAGCGGCGCATCCGAATGCGCGCTTCACCACGCCGGCCAGGCAATGCCCGGTGATCGCCCCCGAATGGCAGGACCCGAAGGGCGTGCCGATCGATGCCATCCTGTTCGGCGGACGTCGCGGCGGCATCGTGCCGCTCGTGATCGAAGCGTTCGATTGGCAGCACGGAACGTTCCTCGGCGCGACCGCTAGCAGTGAAACCACGGCAGCCGCGGCCGGCAAAGTCGGCCAGCTTCGCCGCGATCCGATGGCGATGCTGCCCTTCTGCGGCTATCACATGGGCGACTACTTCGCGCACTGGATCAAGATCGGCAAAACAAAGAATGCAAAGCTGCCGAAGATCTTCTACGTTAACTGGTTCCGGACCGACGAGAACGGCAAGTTCCTGTGGCCGGGCTATGGCGAGAACAGCCGCGTGCTGAAATGGGTGTTCGAACGCTGCAACGGCACGGGCCATGCCAATGACACAGCGATCGGTCGCATGCCAAGTCCGAACGACCTCGACACCGCCAATCTGCGCATCTCCGAAGCAGATCTGGCGAAGATCCTGAGCGTGGACCGCGACGGCTGGCTCGCGGAGGTTCCGCTCATCCGTGAATACTTCGCCAAATTCGGTGACCGGCTGCCGACGGAGCTTTCAGAGCAAGTGGATAAGCTGGAACAGAGACTGAAATAGCACCGCGTTACGACGCAATGCCCCGGCTTCGGTCGGGGCATTTTTGTTAAAGTGGAATCCATCCATGTTCGCGCGCAAGATCAAAGTCGAATACGAAGATGCCGGCCAGCGACATCCCTGCCCCATCAAGTGGCTCGACAACTTCGCCATGCGGAATTTCACCAACGATCCGATCTTCGACGACACCCTCCCCGTCAGCGACGGGGTGATCGAGATTGGGGTTCGCGTTCCGCTCGATCGCCTGAAGGCTGACATGGAAGACTGGTTCCGCAGGAAAAGCTACCTTCCCCGGGAAGCCAAGTTGATTGTGTCTGAAGGCTAGTTCTTTTTGCCGCTTTTTGCGGTTTCCATCTGCCGGTTTTTGGTGACCTTCAGCAGCATCAGGACCTTGTCATCTACGTGGACGCCGTCTTTCGCCCACTCTTTCACTTCCGCCAGCACGGATTCGATGATCTGATCAACCGGCTTATTGCGATGCTTCGCCACGCACTGCGCGAGCCGCTCGTACCCGTACTCTGCGCCATCGGCGTTGCAGGCCTCGGTGATTCCGTCCGTACTGGCGACAAGGATGTCTCCGGCATTCAGTCTCGCGGAACCGCGCTGGTACTCAGCGGTCGGGAACAGTCCGACGACGGTGCCTCCGTCCTGTAGGAGTTTGTACTCGCCACTCTCGCCACTTACGAGGATGGGCGGCACGTGTCCGGCATTGATGTAATGCAGACCATTGCGGCGCGTATCTACCACGCCGAGGAAGATGCTCAGGTATTTGCGTGACTTCCTGGCGTTGTACATCATTTCGTTCAACGACAGCGCCAACACTTCGAGCGAATGGAGGTGCATCACCAGCGCGCGCAGCGTCGCCTGCAGGTTCGACATCACCAGCGCTGACGAAACGCCCTTGCCCTCGACGTCGGCGATCACGAGCAGCAATGTCTGCGGTCCCAGGCTCAGAAAGTCGTAATAATCACCGCCCACTTCATAGCATGGCTCACTGACGACGGACAGTTCGTATCCCGGAATGATCGGCGGCGAATCCGGCAGCAACGAGCGCTGGATCCCGCGCGCCATCTCGAGTTCGCGCTCCAGTCGCTGTTTCTCCAGCGCATCACGGTGAAGCCGCGCATTCTCAAGCGCCATCGCCATGTGACCGGAAAGCTTCAGCAGGAACTCTTCGTCTTCCTTCGAGAATCTGCCCGTTACCGTCTGGTTCAGCAACTGGATAACCCCGACGATGTAGCCGCTCGCGTGACGGATGGGAACGCACAGCAGCGACTTCGTGGTGTATCCGGTCTTCTGATCGAACCCACGCTCAAAATAATCAAGAGTGTATGCGTCCGCGACGTTAATGATCTCGCCCGTAACGGCGACTCGTCCCGCCACACCGTGGCCGAATGGAACGCGAATCTCCTGGTGGTCCAAGCCCTGCGCGACGATCGACCATACCTGCTTGTTCTTGCTGTCGACCAGGAACACCGTCCCGCGATCGGCCGCAACCTCGGTCTTTGCGATCTTCAGGATCAGTTCCAGCAGTTCTGCGAGATCGAGAGTCGAGTTCAGCAGTCGCGTCGCTTCAAACAGAAGCGAAAGCTGGGTGATGGTCTTGCGGTTTTCCCGATCACTGAGCAACTGCTGGAGCGTGTTTCCGGCAATGTGCGAGCAAAGCTCCCACCACTGCAACAACTCCTTTTCGACCGGACGCCGCGAGTAGTTCGCACACACTCCCACGAGTTTGTCTTTCGACATCAGCGGAAATGCGCTGACGTGGGTTATCCCCGAGCGCGCGCCGAAGTCCGGATCGACTTGTGCATTATGGATGGGCTTGAGGGAAGTTGCCGCCTTACCCACGACGGAATCCGGAGTGCTGTAGTCCCTGGCGTGCGAACTTTCCTCGCCGGCTGCGTTGGTCAGGTAGGCGGAACCGGAAGAATCGTCCCACAGCCAGAGTTCCGAGCGGATGGCGTCAAAATCGGAAACGAGGATCGACGGAATGTGGCCGAATGCATTTCCTGACGCTTCGGGCGTTCCAAACAAGGTGAGCGCGTTTGCGAACGCGCTGATGTAATCCCGTTTCATCTCGGCTGCCGCTGCGCCGATGCCATCCACGTTAGGTTCTCCCGCTGCCATCGCCTTGTGTTTATTGCCTTGTGTCGGTCGAAACGCGCTTAACTATATGCGGGCTTTGGCTCTAAGTAAATAAGAAGAGAGCCGGATGCAGCACCTGCGTGCATCCGGCTTCGGAACTGGTAGGTCTCTAGATATCGTTGCGGTTAGTAAAGGCGGAAATTGACTTCGACATTGATCTGCACGGCAACAGGCTGTCCGTCTTTACGGGCCGGATCAAATTTCCATGTGCGGACGGCTTCCATCGCCTTCTCGTCGAGGCCAAGGCCAAGCGAGCGCTGCACTCGGATGTCGCGCGGACGCCCATCGGGACCAATCACGACCCACAGCACCACCGTACCCTGGTATTTCGCCTTGCGGGCTTCTTCGGAGTAATCCGGATCCGGCGCATACAGAATACGTGGAGCCGAAACACCGCCGCCCACGCGATATGCACCGCCACCGATGCCGCCGCCCCAGCCGGGCCCAACACCGGGGCCGCGTCCTGAACCTACGCCTCCGCCGCTACCCGATCCGATGCCACCACCGGAACCGGTTCCGTTCGAAGGCGGACCCAGAACGTTCGAAAGCGGGTCGCCGAGCGTTGGCATTTTCGCCATGTTGATGGTGGGCGCTACCACCGTTGGTTCCATCGGAAGTTTGGGATCGTTGTTGCGGATTACCACTGCTGGCGGCGTGAATTGCTCGCGCGCCTGCTTCGGCAGGCCACCCTTGGGAGCAGCGAGTTTGTCGCGGTCGCCACCGCCGCCACCGCCACCAGACTGCGTCGGCGCAGCCGGCATCACATATGGGCTGATCTCAACCACAGCCTGCGAGATTCTTACCTTGATTTCCTCTTTGTGCGTCGCTACCCAGTACGAAGAGTAGATCACCAGCAAAATCGCAAGTGTGTTGATGAGATACGACAGAATGAAGTTCTTGCGATCAACTCCGTAGGTGGCAGTCCCGGTGCCGAATATCGTTACCAACCCATCGGCGTGCGACGGGCCTGCGCGTCGGCTTTCTGCTTTCTGGAGAGCAGGGGTAGACATGGTACTTACCTGAAAGTATAGACCTGAATAATCAGGAAAGGTTTCAGAAAAGTACTAGGAATTACGAGTTTTGTCCCAGTACCGAACTGGCTTCTATCTGAAAATCGATGAGAAAAAAGACCCAATTTTTCCGAAAAACCCCTTTTTGACAGGTTTTTTCGGAGTTTCGGCCTGTGCCGTCTTAGGCGGCTGCACCGTTGGCGGGGCTGGAGGTTGTGCCGGAGGCAACACCGATGCGGATCCGAAAGTCGATCCGGATATCAGTCTGAGACGCGCCGCCGCGTCAGCCAGTTCCTGGCCCGGATCCCCGGCCTTATAAACGAACGGAGCTTCCATCTGGAGATGTAGTGACTCGGCCTGTGGCGGAGGCGCAAGCACCGAAGGTTGTGTGAAAGCTTGCGACACCGGCGTCAGCGGAGGCGGGGGGAAGTAGTCGCGCTCGTCGTTCGGAGCCGTTGGTGCTGGCGCGGGTGTAGGCGGTTTCGGTACCTCGGCCCGTTCGACCGCAGGCTGCGGCGGCGGACAGCCACAGTCCGGCGGAATCAAGGGGCTGATATCCGCAATCGTGCCTTTGCGGAAGACCACGGCTACGTTCGGCTTCACCTGGTACGTCCCGTCACCATTCAACTCGCTGACGATCAGGGATGCAGTATTCGACGGCAACGCGCGCACGCACGCATTCCCAGCCGAGTCGGAGCTGATGGCGAAGTGGAAAATCCCTGGTCCGGGCAGCAGGATGCGGAAGTCGGGGGTCATCACCGTGTCGGCGCTGGAGGAAAGGGTGAAGTGCGCTTCGATTGCCCCCGAATTCATGCCCCACATCAGGTCTCGGCCATTGGGAGAAGCGGCAACCGACACCGTCGTACGCGGGCAGACTCTGACCTCTCCTCCGCGGCGCAACTTCAGCACCGCTGCGGCATCACCGGCGACCACAGACGAACCGCTTTGAATCTGCATGCCTCCGCCCGAAAACAGTACCGAACCGTGAACGCTTGCATCCGATGCAAACATCTCGCCGATTACGGCCTGTGCCGCGGCCATCCCCGAAAGAAGCAGGATTGCGCAGATTGTGCGGGTAACGCGCATCCGTAACAGCATACCGGATACGTCAAAAGGAAGAAGCGAAAGCGCCGGACAAACAGAAAAAGCGCGGCCGAAACCGCGCTTTCGGAGAAGAAAGAAATCTATGTATCAGCAAGAAATTCGTACCGCTCGATGACTGCGGCGATACCAACTCGCCCCGGCGTTTGTGGCTCAACGCGCACCACTTTGCCTTTGCAATGCACGCGGATGCTTTCGGTCAGCGTGATTTCGGGTGGCAAGGTAAGGGTGAATTCTATGGGAGAGCCTTCCGCGATCGAGCTATCGATATAAAAGGAAATACCACGTGCGCTTACGTCGCGAGTCTGTGCGTCCTTCTGCTCTCCCTGAGGAAACTTAACAGTTAAAGGAAGGCGGAGAGCGAAGCGGCGTGTGGCTCGTTGCTCCCGTTGCGGTTCGGCCATGAGGATTCCTCCATCCTTGAGGCGTAAGCATCTCGCCCCCATGCGCCTGTTGTCAACAGATTACAGAGATGAACGCTGATTTCACTGCTTTCGGTACTGGCGGGGTTGGCAGGCGGTAATAGTCACGAAAGTTCCACGAAGTTCTTCACCATTCGCTTGCCATGATCGGTAAGGACGCTTTCCGGGTGAAACTGCACCCCTTCCACGGGAACCCGCTTATGCCGCAGTCCCATGATGACGACATTGCCGTCCGCATCCTTTGTTTGTGCACTGATCTCCAATTCCGGAGGTAACCCTTTCCGACTTACCACGAGCGAGTGGTATCGCGTGGCCTGAATGGGCGAAGGAACGTCCTTGAAAATGGTGCGGCCATCATGCTCAACCAGGCTGGTCTTGCCATGCATGAGGTTTTTGGCCCGCACTACTTCTCCACCAAAAGCAGCTCCAATCGCCTGGTGCCCGAGACATACGCCAAGAATCGGGACCTTGCCGGCGAAGTGCTTTATTAGCGCGATGGAGATGCCTGCATCCTGAGGGGTACACGGACCGGGAGATACAAGAATGCGGTCAGGACGCATTGCCTCGATCTCGTCCAGAGTGACCTGGTCGTTGCGGCGTACCTGGATCGTTTGCCCAAGTTCGCCAAGGTACTGGACGAGGTTGTAGGTAAACGAGTCGTAGTTGTCGAGAACGAAAACCATCGGCTGTTCTAGATTAGCGCATTTTGGCATATCCATTATCACGTGGGGACGTGATTCATGGTGTCGCCAGCGGCTTTGGGCAGTCCTACGATTTGGGCAATTGGAAGAAAGGAGTTTCGGATGAAGAAATCTGCTTTTTTCGTTGTACTGTCTGTGATTGCGTTGTTACTGCTTCCTTCTGCTCTGTGGGCCACGAAGACGCTGGATAACCTGCAAGCCGCATTTAACGGCGAGAGTAACGCACATGCTCGCTATGTAGCCTTTGCAGCGAAAGCGGATCAGGACGGCTACAAACAGGCCGCCGTTTTGTTCCGCGCCGCAGCGCGCGCGGAGGAAATTCACGCTGCTAACCACGCTGTCGTCATCAAGAAACTCGGCGCTACACCGCAGGCAAAAATTGAGAAGCCCGACGTGAAATCAACGGCCGAAAATCTGAAGGCCGCAGTGAAGGGTGAAGAGTACGAGCGTGACGTGATGTATCCGGAGTTCATCAAGGTAGCCCGCGGAGAGCGGAACACCGACGCGCTAACCAGTTTCAATTATGCGAAGACTGCCGAAGCGGAGCATGCGTCTCTTTACAAGAACGCAGGCGAGAATCTGCCTAAGATGAAAACCGCGGGCGTGAAGTACTACGTCTGCACGATTTGCGGGTACACGACCACGAAGATCGACTTCGAAAAGTGTCCGGCCTGCTTCAACCCCAAAGAGAAGTACGTGCCAGTGGCTTAACCGCGTTGTAGGGGTCGAGGTTCTCGGCCCCTGCTGTTTCCATTCATAGGAGGCACTATGCTTCAACTTCCGCCTGTACCCACCTGGGATGGCCTTCACCCGCTGATCATCCATTTCCCCATTGGACTTCTGCTCATCGCGCCGGTTTTTGTGTTGATCGGCGCGGCTGTGTGCCCAAAGCAGGCGAGAAGCTTCCTGATCGCAGCGCTGCTGTTGATGCTGATCGGGACGGCTTCGACATTCATCGCTGTTGAAACCGGCGAGGCAGCAGGCAAGATCGCAACTCGCACGCCGGAGATCAACCGTATTCTCGAACGGCATGAAGCCTTGGCGGAGCGTACGCGTGTAACCTTCACGGTACTCACCACTGTGTTCGCGGTCTTATTGGTCCTGCCGATCGTGCTGAAGCGCAACACGAGGATCTTCACCACGGCTCTGCCGCTGCTATTCCTGTTGTTTTATGGCTATGGGGCAGTGCTGCTGGCGAACACCGCACACAACGGCGGACGCCTGGTGCACGAATATGGAGTTCAGGCACTCGTTGCCCCGACACCGGGCGAGGAAGTTAACGTCGGGAAGTAATCACTCTCCGGAGCGGGCCAACTCGACCGCGTGCACGAGTGCCCGCGCCTTATTAACGCACTCTTCGTACTCCCTCTGAGGCACCGAATCAGCCACGATCCCCGCCCCGGCTTGCACAAACGCACGCTTGCCGCTCGTGAACATCGTGCGGATTGCAATGCAGGAGTCCAGATTCCCTGCAAAATCTGCGTATAAAACAGACCCGCCATACACACCACGACGCAATGGTTCGAGTTCCTCGATGATCTCCATCGCCCGCACTTTCGGTGCACCGCTCAGGGTTCCCGCAGGGAAGCAGGACGCAAAGGCATCGAACGCGTCCAGTCCCTCGCGTAATTTGCCTTCGATGGCCGACACCAGATGCATCACGTGCGAGTACTTCTCCACGAACATCAAGTCGCGCACTTTCACCGATCCATATTCGCTGACCCGTCCTACATCATTGCGGCCAAGGTCAACGAGCATTACATGTTCGGCGCGCTCTTTCTCATCTGCGAGCAGTTCGGTTTCGATCCGCTGGTCTTCGACTTCGTCTTTGCCGCGCCAACGGGTGCCCGCAATCGGACGGTATTCGAGTTCGCGTCCTTTCACCCGCACGAGCATTTCCGGTGAGGAACCCAGAACCGTGTTCTCGCCAAGTTTCAGGTAGTACATGTAGGGCGAGGGATTCACACGACGCAGCGCGCGGTAAATCTGAAAGGGCTCCACTCCGGGCTCAAATTCGGCACGCTGCGATAACACGACCTGGAAGATGTCGCCTGCCGCGATGTAATCCTTGGCTTTTCGGACTGCATCTTCGAACTTCTTCTGCGGCGTGGGACGCTTTACTTTCAACTTGCCGGGGACAACTTTCGTCTTTGGCGGCTTGAAGCCTTTTGCCAGCTTCTTCTCGATGGCTTCGATATCGCGTACGGCACGCTCGTAAGCGCGGCGCGGGCTCTCATGCCGGAGATCGGCGGCCGCCATAATGTGAATCTGGTGCCGCACGTGATCGAACGCCAGCACTCGGTCGTAGAACGTGAGCACGCAGTCGGGAACGTAGACGTCCTGCTTGGCCGTCTTCGGCAGGCGCTCAAAACGACGCACCATGTCATAGCTCACAAAGCCCACCGCTCCCGCAGTAAACGGAGGCAGCCCTGGCACCTTCGCCGGTTGATGCTGCTTCAGCAACTGGCGGATGACCTCGACCGGCTCGCCATCCACCTTGTCCTGCTTGCGGCCCCGATAGAGAACCACTCCGCTCTCGTCGCAGATGAGCCGCATGTATGGGTTCGCGCCCAGAAAGGTGTAGCGCCCGATCTTCTCTCCGCCTTCGACGGACTCGAGCAGAAACGAATACGGCTCGTCGGCAGCAAACGACAAGAACGCCGAGACGGGCGTAAGCAGGTCGGCGCTTACCGACTTCGCGACCGGGACCAGCGTGGCTGTCCGGGCCAGCGCCATGAACTCTTTCAGGGTAGGGCGAATCATCCTGAGAAACAGTTTAGCAACGTCACAATCCAGGCGTGCCGACCCAAACTAACGCCCTATGGCTGTTGCAGTAACCGCCGCGGTTCCATCTCGATCTGGTACTTCCGGAACCTGAAATGAAATTGACGGTGTGTCCTAGAAGTGTCATATACTGCCTGCACTTACGAGCGCTGCCCCCGGGCGCCCAAGACGCGATTAGTTGCAGATTGCATTGAGATTGGCGGATGGCACTGCCTTTTAGCCGCACTGCAAGGAAGGCGCATGCACATTAAATTCTGGGGTGTACGCGGGTCTACCCCGACTCCCCAGCCAGAGAACATGCGTTATGGGGGGAACACCTCTTGCGTAGAGGTCCGCATCAACGGGCACATCTACGTCTTCGATTGCGGGACCGGCTTTCGCAACCTCGGCAAAGCACTCTCCAAGACCGCACGAGAATCCGAGAAGCCAATCCACGCCCACATCTTCCTGTCGCATTTTCACTGGGACCACATCCAGGGAATTCCATTCTTTAGTCCCCTGTATGAATCGCGCGACAACTATTTCTTCTTTCACTCTTCCAGCCGCAGTCGCAACCTGCAGCGCGCCATCGAAGAGCAGATGGCCGATCCCTACTTTCCCGTCGACATGAGCGAGATGGCAGCTCACCGTAATTTCTACGACATTGAGGAAGACCGGATCGCCTTCGACAACTGCATCATCCAGAGCATGTGGCTGAACCATCCGCAAGGGTGCCTGGGCTTCCGGCTCGAGACCGACGAAGGGGTCATCGTCTACGCCACCGACAACGAACCTGGCCATCCCATCTTCGACAAGAACGTTCGCAAGCTGGCGGAAGGCGCCGATGTCCTTATCTACGACGCTCAATACCTGCCGGATCAGTATGAAGCGCACAAGCGCGGTTGGGGGCACAGTCACTGGCGTGAAGCCATCAACATCGTGATGCAAAGTGGCGCTAAGGAACTCGTGCTCTTCCACCACGATCCCGACCACAGCGACGCCTGTATCGACAACATCGTCCGCGACGCCAGCAACTACTACCCGAAGGTGCGGGCGGCCGCCGAAGGAATGGAAATCCAGCTCTAGCCGATCAGGCGACCGGGAACTGAATCTCCAGCAACTCTCCCCAATACAACTCCCGCTTCGGTCCCGCGAGTTGAACGTTCTGCACTCGCATCCATTGCCGGATGGCATCGTAGGCGTGCTCGGCTTCTTCTTCCGTGTTTCCAGCGTAGGCGCACGCCAGAGTCGCCGGAGGCAGTTCCCGCTGGTCGAACACGCTCCGAC
This sequence comes from Terriglobales bacterium, assembly GCA_035561515.1. Classification (NCBI taxonomy): domain Bacteria; kingdom Pseudomonadati; phylum Acidobacteriota; class Terriglobia; order Terriglobales; species Terriglobales bacterium. Next base: position 43,998 of record DATMXP010000016.1, read on the forward strand.
GACTTAGCCGCGTTGTCAGTTCGATGAACGGCTCCCCCTCGAGCACGCCGGAATCCGCGCATCGATGCCACAAAACACCGCGCAGCTTTCCGACACAGTCCTCTGGAACGTTCGCAAGAAGCTCTTTCTCCATGTCGGCAACGTGTTCGTACGCATCGACCGTCGCTCGCACTGACGCAATCCTCACCGGAGGACGCCGCTTCGTCTGCACAGTGACGGCTCCGAATTCGTAGTCGCCGGCGAGAGCGGCTTCCAGCAATCGCAGTTTCTGTCCCGCTTTCTGGATGGACGTTCGAATTTCCCCGCGCAGCGCCTCCAGCGCACTTCGTTGTGCACAAGCCGATCCCGAAAGCAGCGGACGAATCTCATCCAGCGCCAAGCCCATGTCCTTAAACGCAACGATAAGGTTCAACCTGACCAACTGCCTTGTGTCGTAGTAACGGTAACCCGAGCGGGCATCGACCGCTGCCGGCGACAGCAGCCCGATCTCGTCGTAATAGCGCAGCGCCTTCGCCGACACCCCGGCCAACTGCGCAAATTCACTGATCCGCAGCTTCACGGCTTACCCCACATCCCACCACGATACCCCATTTTCAGCCGTTGCACCTTCCCCCTACGGGAATGTTCACCTTGTCCTGGAGGTTGGAATGAAAGTTCTGAAGCTGCTCTCGCTCGTCCTTCTCGTAGCGACCGTGGTCCTCTCTCAGGAGAATCGCAATGTCGTTCGCATGGTTACGTGGCAGCCGAAGCCCGGCATGGAACGTCAGTTTGAAGAGGGCTATAAACGCCACCTGGTCTGGCACACGAACGCGAAGGACCCGTGGATTTGGCATGGCTGGAACATCAATTCCGGCGACCGCTCGGGATGGTTTGTCGATGCCAGCTTCGGGCATGCCTGGACTGACTTTGATTCGCCCGTCAATCCGTCGGGCGACCGTGGCGACAACGAAAAGAACGTAGTCCCTTACGCCGATGTCCGTCAGGTCTCGACCTTCGAAGTTGTGCCCGCCGCCAGCAATCTCGACGAACAGCGCCTCTCTTCGCGCCTGCTGACCTTCGTCTACTTAGACATACGTCCCGGCTTCGGCGGTCAGTTCGAAGCTTCTATCGCAAGCGCGTTGCAAGGTACCGCGGCGCCTCCGCATGCACTGCTGCGCCCAGCCAACGGCACCATGCAATACCTCCTGTTGCTCGCCGCAGACAAGAACTCGGATTTAGGCCCGACCTCCGAAACCGTGCGAAAGCTCCTCGCCTCTATTTCCGAACGCGACGCAAACCTCATCCAGAGAGTCGGCACCGAAACAGCTTCTCACCGGCCGGATCTCAGCTATCTCGGCGCCAAATAGTCGCCCTCCCCCCGACCCGCGTTCTGTCCCAGGTGCAGCACGCGGGTTTCCCCTCACCACCTTGGTTCCTGCACCCTCGTCGCCTTGCCCAACTTTCCGCTTCAAGCTTAGAATTGGCCATTTGGCGCAAGATACAGATATGGCGCCGGGAGCGCGCCAACCTGCATCCGATGTGGTGCGATTGAAGTTCCCTGCCCGTTTGGAGATTGAATGAGCACCATTTCTATTCCCCTGGATCAAGAAACCAATCCGTGGATAGCACAGGCGGCCCGGTTTGACATGGCCGCACAGAAACTCAACCTCGACGAAGGTCTCTGGCGCATCCTCCGCAGCCCCAACCGCGAAATTACCGTTTACATCCCCGTCCAAATGGACGACGGCCACATTGAAGTCTTCACCGGATATCGCGTCCAGCACTCCATCGCTCGTGGTCCCGCAAAGGGCGGAATCCGCTACAGCCCCGATGTCAGCCTCGACGAAGTCCGCGCCCTCGCGAGCTGGATGACATGGAAATGCGCCGTCGTGAACATCCCCTTCGGCGGCGGCAAGGGCGGCATCATCTGCGATCCCAAGAAGATGTCCATGCACGAACTCGAACGCATGACCCGCCGCTACACGGCTGAACTAGTCGAGTTCATCGGGCCCGAGAAAGACGTGCCCGCTCCCGACATGAACACCAACGAGCAGGTGATGGCCTGGATCATGGACACCTATTCCATGCACATGCGCCAGACCGTGACGGCCGTCGTTACCGGCAAACCACTCAATATGGGCGGCAGCAAGGGCCGCCGCGAAGCCACGGGTCGCGGCGTAATGGTCGTGTGTGATGAAGCCCTCAAGCGCATGGGTATGAGCCGTGAATCCACTCGCGTCATCGTGCAGGGCTTCGGCAATGTCGGTTCAAATGCAGCCCGCCTGATGCACGAAGCCGGCTACAAGATCATCGGTATCGCCGAGTTCGATGGTGGTCTCTACAACAAGGACGGCATCGACATCGATGCTCTTTGGGAGCACCGCTATCGCAACGGCACCATCCATGGGTTCAAGGGAGCCGAGCCGCACGACCAGCATGAACTCCTCCTCACGGATTGCGACATCCTGGTGCCCGCAGCGACCGAGAACGTCATCACCAGCAAGAATGCCGCCAAGATTAAGGCGAAGATCATCGCTGAAGGTGCGAACGGCCCCACCACTGCGCACGCCGACGACATCCTTGCCGACAACAAGATCTTCGTCATTCCCGACATCCTGGCCAACGCCGGCGGCGTGACCACCTCGTACTTTGAGTGGGTTCAGGATCGTCAGGGCTACTTCTGGAAGGAATCGGTTGTGAACGAACAGTTGGATCACATCATGCGCGCTTCGTTCGAAGATGTGGTTCGTTATGCCGAAACTCACAACGTAAATAACCGCATCGCCGCATACATGCTGGCGATCGACCGCGTGGCTTATACCATCCGCCAGCGCGGTATTTACGCGTAAAAGTAGAAGTTCATCGAACAGAGGCCCGGTGAGGAACCGGGCCTTTTTGCTTACGGTGTACGCCCCTTCGACTTGTTGGGCAGAAAACTCACTTTGAGCGCGTTACCCACAACACGGAAATCATTGTCCGCCGTTATGAGGGTGGCATTGTTGCGCAGGGCCAGTGCTCCCGCAAAAGAGTCCGCAAAGGGAACCTTGAACCGGAAGCGAAACTCGGCCGCTTCCCTTGCAACGATGGGATCTACTGAAAGCACATTGATCGGTAAACTCTGAAACCGATTCTCAATGTTCTCTGCACTGACAACCCCGTGTGCCTTCAGAACGATGTAGAACACTTCGCCCCAGTTCGCCGCGGACATCAAGAGGTCGTGTGCACCGATCGCAGCATCTTTAATCAGGCGTTCTACCTCAAGAGCCCCGGGCTCGTTGTCCAGAAATCGAAGAACAGCACTTGCATCAAGTACGAACGTCATTCCCTATCGTCTCTATGCTCCCTTTCACGCATTTCCGACAGCGAAGGCCCTTTGAGGCATCCGCGTAGGCTTTCGATGTAAGCATCAGTGATCGGGCGGAGAACGATGTGATCCTCGTGCGCTTCGATCGCCAAGCGGGTGCCTGAGGTCAATCCGTAACGCTGTCTGATCTCAGCCGGTATGACCACTTGGCCCTTCGTGCTCAACTGGCTATATAGCTTCATGTCTTACATTATATATCATTCTTACAAATAGTTATACAAACTACATACTAAATGCAGTAATACATATTTTCCCGAGACCTACCATTCTGGCTTCCGCCTCGCCTCCAGCACGAGCCAGCCCCCGGCCAGAATCAATATGGGCCCGCTCAAAGCCCCCGGGGCCATTCGCCCCAGGTAAACGCTCACGATCAAGTGTTGAAGCCCATTCAATATCCCCACAATCACACCAAGTGGGATCGCTACCAGTTTCAGCCATCTCGCCTCTCGTGACGCGAACGGGGACAAGCAGAGCAGCAGAACCACTGCTGCCGCGAGCCCGAGAATCCATTGACGAAATGTGAAGGTAGGAATCGGCAGGAAGGGAAATCTCGCGCGAATGGCGAGGACGTTAGGGTTGTACCACGAGAGGAAGTTGTGCGCGGCTTCGTCAGTTACGTGGATGGCCAGGGCAAAAGCAAACGCCACCCATGCCCACAGGAAACGTCCTGTTCGATTTACTTCATCAACACCGCGTATTGATCCCGTTCTTTCTGCCATGGTGCCAACTGCTTTCTGGTTGGCTGCCGGACCGTAGACGGCAACAGGTGCGATTTGAACACCTCGACCGAACCGTCGGTCTTCGCCGGATTCACGTTTAACAAGTACGCCAGCAGCGAATAAATGTGGATGTTCGGGAACGGCTTCATCTTACCCTTCTGGAAGGAAGGACCCGCCGCGAAAAACATTGCCCGCATATTCTTTGTGCTGTTGTCGAAGCCATGGTTCCCACCCTTGAGCGGATGCGTCTTCAGGTAATCGCGCGTACTGATCGTCCATTCATCATCGGCAACCACCACCACGGGCGTGATTCTCGGGCTGTCGTTGAAGTGCCAGCGCTCGGGTACGGCCGTCGAGAGATAAGCCTTCGCGTGCCGAATCTTCTTCAGCTTCTGGTACAGTGCTTCCGCGTTTCCGTCTTTCGGACGAAGTGACAATACCGGACTGCCATCCACGATCTGCACGGTCTTCGGATCGATGTAGTCGTCCAGGTACACAATCTTCTTGGTCGAGATAGGCGCCATGCCGTGGTCGGAGACAACGATGATGTTCACCTGATCTTCCACACCTCGCAGACGAAGGCCGTTGAGCAACAGACCCACGGCGTTGTCGGCCTCCTGCACTGCCTCGCGGACCTGTGGAGAGCGAGGTCCAAAGTCGTGGCCGGCGTTGTCCACCATTTCGAGATACAGAGTGAAGAGCTGCGGTCTCAGTAATGCCGAGAGATCCATGCATTCGAACAACTTGGCAACGCGCTGCTCAGATGTCAGGTCCTTTTCATACTGCTGGCTGTACGAGGGCCGTGTGCCCTCGATCGCCGCCTGGGCACCGGGCCACAATAACGGTGCTGTCCTCACGCCCTGCTTTTCCGCCGTAACCCAGATCGGCTCCCCGCCCCACCAGCGCGCGTCTTCCACTGCGGATCGGTCCGCCATACGGAACCATGAATCCGATCCGGGATCGTACATGGTGTTCGCCACGATTCCGTGGTGTGCGGGATACAGTCCCGTCACCAGCGTGTAGTGGTTGGGAAACGTCTTGGTCGGGAACGACGGGATCATGTACTTGGCACGAAGGCCGCGCTGCATGATCGAGTGCAGGTTTGGCGTGGAGACCTGGTTCAGATAGTCCGGACGAAATCCGTCGATGGATACCAGGATTACCGTCGGACGCAGGTCGGTGATTCGGTTCGCGGCAAAAAGAGAAACCGTGAACAGACAAACGACGGCAAGTACTAGCTTGCGAAAACGTGAAGATTGCATGGCAACAGTGCTGCTGGAAGCATTAAACACCAATGCCGCGCGCGGTAGGACTACGCCGAATCACTTAAAGGAGTGATGGACTGTTGCTGGGGTCCCGCAAAAAACGAAACCCGCAGTGCCGGAGAACCGGTGCTCACTGCGGGATCTGAAGAGGCATGAAGACTACGGAGTAACTTGTTCCAGTTGGCCCTTTTCCAGTTTGTCCTGGCACTCGATGCAGTAACGGGTCCAGGGCACCGCTTCAAGACGCTTGGAATTGATCTCGTTGCCGCAGGAAATGCATTCCCCGTAAGTACCCTCGCGGATACGAGACAGCGCGCTATCCACCATCCCCAGCATCTGCCGCTCGTTTGTGCTCTGCGTGAAGAGGAACTCCTTGTTGTACGAGCTGGCAGCCTTGTCGGCGATGTCCTGCGCGATATCTTCGCCCTGATTCCGTCCGTCCTGCTGGCGGGTAGAGACGGTTTTACGCAGCTCGGCCTGTCGTTCCTCGAGTCGTTTCTTGAACTGTTCTAGTTTCTTCTTGTCCATCGACTTTGTCAGACTTCGAAAACCTTCGCCTTTCGTTGTCCCAAACAGGTGGCGAATCGGAAATGATAGACCCCGGTTTCGAGGTTCGTCAACGAACGCCGCCTATTACGGATGACCAACGTTGGATGCAGCCAGACCGACTTCGGCTCCATCATCCACGGAGAACATATGCAAAAAAGCGGCCCCTTTTCAGGGACCGCTTTTAAAAGAGGCAAGGAGGGAGGGAATCTCAGGGAAGGCGATGCAAGACGCCGTTCCGACTCCGCCGGAACGTACAGAGAGAAGTCGATATCTCAGGAAGAGGGATCATTCAAAGTGTCAACGGCCTCTTTTGTTACCTCCGTAAGTTGCACTTGCTCAACCAAAGTACATGAGCATCTCTTGTGGAACGGGTAAGCTGTTGAGAGGGCAACCAGTTAACCTGAAAATCCGGTGTTTCAATATGAGTCGAGGAGAAAATATCAGCAGGGATAACTTGGTATCCAGGTTCTCAGCTTAGGCACTCTGCTGCTTACTTTGAGCTGCCTGGTTCTGCTCTTCGATCGCCTTGAGTTTATTCAGAAGCGCCTTGTAGCTGATCTTCAGGATCTTGGCAGCCTGGCGGCGGTTCCATCGGGTTTGCGCCAGCACCCGCTCAATGGCTTCCCGCTCGGCTTGCATCGCTGCGCGACGTCCGATCTCAAGCAACGACGGCATTTCCTTTGAGTCACCGCCCGTACCGGAAAACGCCACCACGGGTGCCGGCGGAGGCACCTGCTGTGGAGTAGCTTCCCCATCCGAGTTCTTCGGGTTCCAAAGAGGACTCGTGCCGCTTAACGACGAAACGATCGGCTTGTGCGTGGAAAGTTCACGGATGATCTGCGACTCCTTCCCCACAATCACATACCGCTTCACCAGGTTCTCCAGTTCGCGAATGTTGCCGGGCCAGTTGTATTCCATCATCCGCCCGACCGCATAATCGCTGAATGGCGGCGGGGTTTTCCCGTAGAAGTCGCTGTATTTGCTCAGGAAGAAGTCGATGAATACCGGTATCTCTTCGCGCCTTTCCCTTAGCGGCGGAATGTGGATGGTAACGACATTCAGTCGGTAGAACAGGTCCTCACGAAAATGACCCTCTTCCACCGCTCTCTCCAACGGCTTGTTGGTCGCCGCCAGCACGCGCACGTCGACCGCGATATCGCGCTTCCCACCCAGCCTGGCAAACTCGCCGTCCTGCAACACGTGCAGCAGCTTGGCCTGCAAGGCCGGATGCATCTCGCTAATCTCATCAAGGAATAGCGTGCCCTGGTTGGCGAGATCGAACTTGCCGAGCTTCTGCCGCGTGGCTCCGGTAAACGCGCCGGGTTCGTAGCCGAACAGTTCGCTTTCCAGCAACTCGTGGGGAATCGCCGCGCAATTCACCTTCACAAACGATTTATCGCGCCGCATGGAATGGCCGTAGACCATACGAGCCACAACTTCCTTGCCCGTGCCGCTTTCACCGCGGATGAGCACTGTGGCCGTCGTATCCGCCACCTGTTCAATCGTCTGCTTCACTTCCTCCATCTTCGGACTGGTTCCGAACAGCATGGTGAAGTCGGTCTGTTTGCGCACCTGTTCGCGCAATTGGGTGGCTTCGGTCGAAAGCCTCTGCTTGTCGAGAATTTTGGTGATGCGGCTCTCGAGGTCTTTCGGATCGAATGGCTTGCTGATGTAATCCTCGGCGCCCGCCTTCGACGCGCGGAAGATGAGGTCCGGGCTGTTCTGGCCGGACACAACGATCACCGCCACTTCCGGCTTTATCTGTTTCAGGCGTTCAAGCGTGTCGATGCCATCCATCCCGCCCATCGCCATATCGAGCAGCACCAGCGTGGGGTCATACACCCGGAACATGCGGATCGCTTCTTCACCGCTCGCGGCCGTGCTTACCTCGTAGTTCTGGCGACTCAGATAACTGCTCAGGAAACGAGACATGCTCGGGTCGTCATCGACAACGAGCACGCGAACTCGAGGGACTGGCATCACCGGCAAACTCCAATGTCCGTCTTTTGGACGCAGTGAAACTTTCACATTCCGGTCAGGCCGGAAAATCGACTCTGCTTCCAATCCGTCCAGCCCTGGTTTGGCCGACGGCGGTGGTGGGGTTACTAGTAAATCAGCAGAGATTCAATCAGTCTCGGAACACATCACTTTCAGCACGCCCCACTCGCCACTGCCTTGATGTGCTTTTCCGCACGCAGCCTTCCAGCTACGCTCGCGGATATTGTACTTCCATTCACACTCTATGCATTGGAATAACACAATTGGGTCCCGAGTTGCCTCAGGCGGGAACAGCCGAAGCAGAACCTGCCAGTTTTCGTGCTGGTAACACAATGGTAAACGTGCTGCCCTTCCCGACAGTGCTCTCCACGCCTACCGCTCCCGAATGCGCTTCCACGATCCTCTTCACGATCGCCAGCCCGAGCCCGGTCCCCTCCCGAGAAGATTTCTTCGCTCGCTTCTCCAGTTGGGCGTACTCGTCGAAGATCACCTCCTGGTCCTCCGGCGCTATGCCCGCTCCCGTATCCGACACGGCAATACTCACCGTCTCTGCCTCTGTGTCGTATCGCAGAGCAAGATGGATCTGCCCACCCCTATCCGTGAACTTCAGGGCGTTGCCGACCAGATTAATGACCACCTGCTCGATCTGGTCGGGATCAACCAGAAGCTTCGGAAGCTTCGACGGAACCTCCATGCCCAGATGTATGCCACGATTCGCCGCCTCGGCCTGAAACAGGGTAGCCACAGCGCTTATCAACGCGATCAGGTCAGTTGCGCGGAACTCGGTTCGCATCTTGCCTGCGTCCATCTGCGTCAGGTCGAGCATGGAGTTCACCATCCGAATCAGCTTCTGGCACGCAGTCACCGACTCGCCAATCAACTCCTTCTCGTCTTCGTTGGCGCGATCCGCCAGAGACTCCTTCAACATGGAGTTGTAGCCCATGACGATCGTCAGCGGCGTTCGCAATTCATGGCTCGCGATACTAAGGAACTGCGTGCGCAATCGGTCTAGTTCGCGGAGCTTGCGGTTCGCCGCTTCGAGTTCCAGGTTGTTCTGCTGAAGTCGCGAGAATAGCGTGGCGTTCGACAAGGCCAGCGCACATTGCGCCGCGAGCGCCTGTAAATAGCGCAGCGCCGACGCATGGAACTCATATTCCTGGCCGCCATTGTGCGCAACCAGCACGCAACTGAGCCGGCCGTTTCCGATCCCCGGCACCACTGCGAAGCTACGCATTCCTTGCTCCGAGGCCCACTTCTCCAGCGGCAACGGAGCTTCCCGGTCCGTCAGGCTCATCCCCTGCTCCAGTATGGCCTGCACGATCCGGTCATTGAGAATCTCCGTCAAGCTCGAATCCACACCAGACGAATCTCCCGCCGAAAACGGATAGATCTTCGCTCCCCTCACCCGCAACACTTGCTGCGCGGCCTCCTCCACTTCCTTGGCGATGGCGTCACGATCAAAACTCGCCGACACCCGGCTCGCCACCCGGTACAAGCGGTCTACTTCCGAAAGCCGCTTCCGCTCCAGGGATCGCCGAACCGCCTGCTTCAATGCCGCGATCTCCATCGGCTTCAACAGGTAGTCATAGGCGCCCAATTGAACCGCTTCCAATGCCGAATCGACCGATCCGTAACCGGTCATCATGATCGTGACTGTGTTTGGTGAGCACTTTTGTACTTCCGCCAGCACACCGAGTCCGTCCACACCCGGCATCTTCAGGTCCGTAAGCACGAGGTCGTAATGCCGCGACCGTATCGCTTGAATTGCCTCCGCGCCGTCCGCAACTGTGTCGACATGAAACCCGTCCTCCTGCAAAATCGCCTGCAACGTCAGCAGGATATTTGCTTCGTCGTCGACTACCAGGATTCTTGCTTCAGTTGGGAGCATGGGAGACAAGGGCACCCGTGCGGCGCCCGCAAACTTGGGTAGTTAGATGCAGAATAGCCGCTGGCTGATGTTCTCTAAGGTGCCGCCAAACAAAAACGGCTGCCGGATGGCAGCCGCTTTCGGAAAAACACTTGGCTAGTTCGCCGCCTTACCCTTACCCCTCAGGAAGTGGTACGGAGGCCACGGTCCGCTGATGACCAGTTCGCAGTTCTTGAACTGGCGAGTCGCTGCGGCGTAACGATTCTGGTATTTCTCCACTGACTTGGAGTCAATCAAGTGGGCGATATCGATCAGCAGCCCGCCCGAATCCACCTTCTTGCAACTGATTTCCTCAGCAAGTGGGTTGAACAGCCTGTGGACCTGAACCGATAGCGTCTTCGCTTTGCTCTGGCGATCCCGGTCCAGAGCGGCACGCTCACGCAACCTGTTCAGGTATTCCAGCCCAACCTTCGCCGGAAGGACTTCCGGACCCACCTCCCGCAAGGATCCGTCCCGCACCACCAGCTTCAGGTGCATTTCGGACTTGCCGCGAAGTTGAGCCACGTTTTCCTGGAAGTGACGCCGGTTCGACCGTACGGCTCGTCGCAGCGCCTCATCGTTGTCGAATACAGTTCCAAAACGGAACGGCAAGACCGTCGCGAACTTAAAGCATTCGCCGACGACCCGGGCATGGTCCCGCGCGGCTTGCTGGTCGAGTGTGGCCGGTCCATACGGGCTCACCACAACTGCGAAATCGCCGCTCGGATATCCCAGTACCGGGGAATTACCGATTCCTTGAATGTTAGTGATGGGGAATGGACGTCGCGCTCTTGCGCCGCCAAGGAGGGCCTGTTGCTCAACGATACAGTATGCGTACCACGCCATGCATCAACTCTCCGGGCCAAAACAGAGTTAGGGAGATGGGGCCGATGGGTTACACGACGGAAAGAACGGCTAGGTGCATCTGAGAGCTAGTACTTAGAACCTTACGAAGTTCATCCTAGCTGAGCACAATGAAGAAAGCAACGGTTTTGCGGCACAAAAACATGAAAATCTCGCTTTACGAGCCATCATGGCTTCCTCTCCTCTTCGCCTGAGAAACCACTGCACCAGCTAAGGTGCAACTCCTTTTCATCATACGAACTCTGCCGGTTCGAAACGTTACGCGAAGGTGGGAATCTCGATTCCGTTTCACGGCCACCGCGTGCCCACCGGAGGAACCAGGCCGCCTCTGCGCCTCTCTCCGGTCCCGGACCACCTCGGCTGGAAACCAACTGTTTCGCTGCGACCTGATCCATCTTCCCGGCCAGAATCACGCATGGAAGCGGGCGTGCAACAAGGAGGGAGGCACAGTGTGTGCGCCGCCCTTCGACCATGGCTTTCGACGTCGGACATACAGAATCCCTTACACCTGACCGTTTCGTCGTCGAGGTCTTCTCCGAGGTCGGAGAAGAGACCATTCAGCGCCGCTGGCGCGAGATCAACACCATCCTCCGCCTAAGCATGCTCACCGGACTTCCCATGCAGATGGAAGCCGCACTCAGCATGCTCTGTGATTTCGCCGCTGAAATCGCCAATTATGACGCCGCCCTCGTCTATTTCTGGGAAGAAACCAGCGAACAGATGCTCCTGCGCACCACACGCGGTGTGGAGAACATCTCCGAGTCTGCCGCACGCGGTAACATCCTGAACTTCTGGGTTAACAAGTTTGGACGCCCGCTGCTCGTGTCCAAGGGCATACACCCGCAGGCGGACGCCGTCCTCGACGAGACAAACTCAAACTCTGCCCTCATCGTTCCCCTTGTCGTCAGTAACCGGACGTTGGGCTCCATGCAGTTTTTCTCGCGCACTCCCGGCGCCTTTACCGAGGAAGACGCGCAACTCCTATGGATCCTCGCTCTCGTCTCCGAGAACATACTCAGCCGCGAGCACGCCAACGAAGGCCTCCTCACGTTTGCGTTTACCGATTACCTCACTGGCCTTAAAACACGCGGATATCTTGAGCAACAACTCGAACTCGAGATCAAGCGGTGCGAGCGCAAGAAGGCGCCGCTCTCTCTTCTCATGCTCGATATCGATTTCTTCAAGCCGTTGAACGACCGTTACGGCCACCACGTTGGCGACCAGGTTCTGCGCGACGTCTCCTCTCTCTTGACCAAGGACATGCGCGAGGTCGATACCGTCGCGCGCTATGGAGGTGAGGAGTTTGTCATCATCCTGCCCGAGACTCCGGCGGCATCGGCCGCTCGGGTCGCGCAACGTATCCGCAAGAGTATCGAGCGCTCGAAGTTCTTCGCCGGATCGGCGTCCAGCGTCGAAAAGCTGACTATCAGCATCGGCATTGCCGTGTATCCGCAGGATGCCCGCTTCAAACGTGACCTCATCGAATGCGCCGATGCAGCCCTATATGAAGCGAAATCCCGTGGCCGAAACCAGGTGATGATGTACTCGGAGATGAAGCATCATCAGCGGGAGGTAAGCTAGTGGCCGGCTTATCGGGACTTCTTACTTCTCGCCTTCGCACCGAGTCACATAACCGCCCGTGGCGCGTACTGCACGCCTGCGAACTGGCGAGCGACGCTGCTGCCCTTGCTGAGTCGCAGTCGCTCATCGGCATGGCCCCGCAACTGCTTTCGCGTGAATTCTGGCCCTCACGCACTCCGCGCGAACTTTCGCTGCTCACCGTGTGGCACGACGTCCGCGATTGGCGTCACGAACTCAACGATGCCGAAGCAGCCTCGGACATTCAACTCGTACACGCTCATTCGTTTCCTTCCGCCATGGCCGGAATTCGCGGCACGCTTCCGTTGGTGTACGAGTTCACCAGTACCATTGACCAGGTAGCCGCCACGCAGGCGGTAAGCGGCCCCTGGCTCGTTCGTTCGCTTCGCGTCGCAGAACAGTTTGTCCTTTCACGCGCAGGCGCGGTCGTAACCCGTAGCTCTTCTATGCACAAGACCGCCATGGAACGGGGCACACTGCCGGAAAATCTATTCACGATCCCGGAACCGGTCCCGGCCGAGGACCCGTTGGTAAACAGCACAAATTGGGCGCTGCAACACCATATTCACCAGCCAAATGGACCCTTATTCATAGGTCTTCCCGACGGCGTTACTGGTGCTGAGTTCATCCTTCGCGCTTTCGCAGCTATGCTGCCGGAAGTGCAGCACGCGATCCTGCTCCTCGAATCAAACCAGCCAGAAGAAGCACGGCGACTTCTCCGTGACCTGAACCTTTCCGAAGCTGTCCGAGTCTTCTCCCCCTCGGAGCGAACTTCTGCTCTCTCCTGTGCCGATGTCGTGATTGCTCATGGGAGCTCCGACGCTTCCGGATGCAACCGGAGCCTGCTTCGTGCCCTTGCCTATGGCAGGCCAGTAATTGCCACCGACCTCCCGGAGAACCGGGAGTGCGCCCCGGAGGGACAAGGATGTATCTGGTACGCGAGCGGTGACGCCGGCGATCTTGTCCGTCGTGCCAGGTTCATCGCCGGCGATAAGGATTTTTGCAGGTCGTTGGGAGAGAGCGGCAGGGAGTTCATTCGCACCCATCGTTCGGCGACGGCCATCGCTCGACGCTACGACGCCGTCTATCGGCACGCCATAGCGCGCCGCTCCGAACGTCTGCCGAGGATCCCTATGCCGAAGCTGTACGCGTTGGGTGAAGCCTAGCTCGCCTGGCTCTTTGCTTCTTCCACCAGGAAGTCGATCGCTTCCTGCCGTTCGGAGAACAGCCGCAATTCTCTTCCTGAAAAACTCCGAAGTGCTTGATGAAAGGGTTTCGGCAGGTTCCCGTCGATGATCCACGCCGAACGCCGGATCTGCCGGCTGTCGCGCGCTGTAGCGAGCTTCAGCCTCTCCAGGCTCTTGCGCGAAAATTGCGAGCCTCTGAAATCACAAAGCAGAAGCACCGAGCCTTCCGGCTCTTTCAGCACCGCTTCGGGAACCTTGTCGGCGATCTCCGCCACTTCGTCCGCGGAGCAGTTGCGGCAATCGATGTCCAGGATTCGGACACCCGCGTCAGTCGTGTACTGGATGCGCTCCATGAGCCACTCCTACCCATCCGCAGGAAAAGTCAGCGCGAAAGTGTAGCGCATTCCCGGATACCCCAAAAGCCCATGCTACTGCTTATTTTCCGCTGCTTCTGCGCTTGCCACGCGTGTACGGAAAGCTTCGATCAACCGCTGCGTCGCTGCGATCGTCTTTTCGTCCTTGGTGCCCTTACCGGTTGGACGGTCACTCGCGCTCCACAGCACCACGTGATTATGCGAGTCGAGCACCGAAAGCTTCACGGCCGTCACGACCAGGTCTTTTGGCTTCTCCTCTTTCTTTTTCTCGCCGTCTTGCTCCTGGATCATGCTGGTCTCCACCGGAGCATCCACCTGGACCACGAGGTCCGCCTCTTCCGGGGTTCTCACCACGAAGTACTTCGGCCATCCTTCGAAACTCGCTTCCAGCACGCTGAAGGGCACGTCGCTCTTACTGGTGTTCTTCAAATAAACGGACTTTGCGGCGGACAAGCGCGCGTTCGCGCTAAGCGACTTCGGCGGTTCCTGCGAAACGGCAGCGATACTCACAAGGAAAAAGAGAGAAAAGACAATCAACTGTTTGCAATGCATATGGATATATTCTGACGAATTCTGGTGGGATTGGGCTATTTCTTTTTGGCGGCCTTGGCCTTTTTCGCTGGCGCGGCTTTTGCTGGTGTCTTCGGCGCCGCTTTGGCCGGAGCGGCAGGTGCCTTCAGCGGAGCGCGATGTACAAGTTCGTTCACCACAACCTGCTGCATCTCCAGCGAGGGAGCCGGCTTTCCCGTCCATATCTCGAACTGCCGCGCGCCTTGATGGACGAACATCTCCACGCCCGGAACAGCCGTCATGCCTTTCGCCCGCGCCATTTGCAGGAACTTCGTGTCCATCGGGTTGTACACCAGGTCGAATGCAATGCGGGCGTTCATCTCGCTCTCGTCGAGGATCGCTTTGCCGTTCCCCATTCCCACTGGTGTCGCGTTGATGATCACGTCGAACTGCTGTTTCTTTAACTCATCGCGGCGGATTGTCTTCGCCCCCGACTCGCGTGCCAGTTTCTGCGCCGTCTGCGGCGTACGGTTCAGGATGAAGACATTGGCGCCCTTTTCACGAAGGCCGAACACCGCGGCCCGCGCCGCGCCACCGGCGCCGAGCACCAGGACCTTCGATCCAGCCAGCGGAATTCGGGCCTCCAGCGGACGCGTTACGCCGGCAACATCCGTGTTGAATCCGTAAAGCTTCCCTTCCTGCGACCGGATCACCGTGTTGCATGCGCCGACCTTCTCGCATAGTGGCTCGCAGTTATCGAGATGCTTGATGATCTCCTGCTTGTACGGCATGGTGATGCTCATGCCATGGATCGGTATCTCCCTTGCGCATTTCACCAGGTCGTCGAGCGACTTGGCATGCAGCGCCAGGTAAACGGAATTCAGGTTCTCGCGGCGGAAAGCCGCATTCATCATCTGCGGCGAAAGCGAGTGTTCGATCGGGTCGCCGGCCACTCCATACACCCGCGTAGCGGCATCGACATTCTCGATCCGGTACGCATCCCGCAGCGCTTTGGCGGTCACTTGACCCGGAGCAGTTTCTTCGCCCGGGCTGAACGCGCCAAACGTGAACAGGCTGCCCGCACGCAAGCTCAATACCCGGCTTATGATCCCCTGCTCGCCCATGCACAACCCGACCATCTTGTGGTTGTGCGATTGCTCTTCCAGGAACCGCATCATCACCACGTTGTCGTGAAGGTTCGTGGCCGTGGTGACGACTTTGTAGATGTCCGCCGGAATACTCGACATCTCCGCGAACGTCTCGTTCACTTTGCGGGTGTGCTTAAAGTCGTGAAACGAAAGTATCAGTCCGGCGTAGCTCCGGATCTTGCTGAAGTCCTGCGCCTTCATTGCCGTGGCGCTCTGGAGTTCCACATCCACGAAGTGGCATCCGGCCTGTCCTGCCTTGGAAAGCAGGTCTACCTGGGCCGCCACCGAACCCTTAAACAAACCACCGTTGACCGCCCGGCGGCAGGTCCCGATCGCCGTCACGTACGTATGGGAACCGAGAAAGCTCTTGATCTTCGGCAGCGCTTGGGCAGGGGTCTTGAGGTAGTCTAACCTGAACTCAATAAAGGGGTTATCCCTCGCGACCGATTCGGCCTTGTCCAGCAGTTCGGCTGGATTGCCACCCGCCACCGCCACGCAGATGCGTGGGATGCGCAACGGCATGAGCCGCGTCGGCAAACTGGGCAGGATTGTGTTCATGGGGCCTTTTTTGAATTCCGCGCCATCTTACAGATGCACCGCCTTGGATGCAAACATTCTTAGCCTTTTTCGTCGCTAACTCCCTGATGACGTACATCTTCGGTAACTAAGCCCTGCCTTGAATCCTGCCCCGCCGTTTGCTAAGTTCCGACCGACCGGAACCCGTGTCTTTCGTCGTAGGGTATGGAGGAATTATGAAACGCGTCATCCTTGTAGCGCCGCTGCTTCTGGCTGTAGTGGCCGTCGCTCAACAGGCACCACAGCCACCCAAGCCGGCGTTCCAGTCCAATCTCGTGGAACGCGCTCAGGCGCCTACCTACTCTGACATTTACTGTTCCGGGTTCGTAACCAACGAAAACATCAACGAGCAGAACGCTGTAGCCGGCGGGGTAAACAGCCCCAATGAAACTCTCTATGGCACGGGCGCCCATATCTTCATCAACGGCTCCGGATTCCAGGAGGGCGCTCTCTACTCCATCGTTCGCCCCGTTCGCGATCCCAACCACTACGAGCCTTTTGCCGGACAGAAATCCGCTATCTCCGCGATGGGCGAGACCTACGCTGACATCGGACGCATTCGCGTTGTCGCCCTACGCGGCAGCATGGCCGTCGCGGAAGTTGAGTTCACCTGCCAGAGCATAACCGTTGGTGACTTCGCCATTCCGTTCCGTGAACATGGCCCCGTTGCCTTCCGCAAGAACACCACCATGGAACGCTTCCCTAGCGGCCCCGGACGCGTCAGCGCCCGCATCGTGCTCGCTCGCGAGTTTGACACCATGGTTGGCACCGGCCAGAAGGTCTACATCAATGCGGGAGCCGACAAAGGCATAAAGGTCGGCGATTACTTCCGCGCGGTGCGCGGCAATGATCCTGCCAAGATCGACCCCGTTGATGCCACCGCCATGAAAGCCCCAGTCGGCGACGACACTCAGGTCCATGCCGGAAAAGTCAACAAAGCAATCGCCGCTCAGATGCCTCTACGCAATCTCGGCCAGATGATCGTTCTCAACGTTACGCCCACCAGTTCCACCGCCATGATTACCAATGCGCTGGAACCGATCCAGGTTGGCGACCAGGTTGAACTCGAGAACGAAGGCGGCCAGTAAACACTCTCTATACCCACAACGGCGCCTGCGGGCGCCGTTTCCTTTTGCCCGAACCAGCCTCCATATCACTGCCATCTAACTCTGCCGGAGCTATATTCCCCCACATGTCCTGCCAGATAACGCCCATGTCTCACCGGGACGTCCGCTCCGTCGTACGCATATTTAACTACTACGTGGAGCACTCCTTCGCGGCGTACCCGGAATCCCCGGTTGCGGAGGAACCATTTCAGGAATTGCGTAAAGCCGCCCATCTCGCGCTCGTCGCAAAGCATGCAGGGGACGTCGTCGGATTCGCGATTATGCGCCCCTTTCACCATGCAAGCACCTTTCAGCGCACGGCCGAGGTCAGCTACTTCATCGACCCGGAGCACACCGGCCAACATCTCGGCTCAATTTTTCTGGAAAAGCTGATCGAAAACGCCCGAACCTTGCATATCGACTGGCTGCTCGCCAGTGTCAGTAGTCGCAATGAGGGTAGCCTCGCCTTCCACCGCAAGCATGGCTTCGAGGAATGCGGACACTTCCGCGATATCGGGCGAAAGAACGGACAGGACTTCGGTATCGTCTGGTTTCAGAAAAGAATCTGATTACCGGCGGCGATAGAAGATGTTGAACTCGAACCCCTGGTTTGGCGGAAAATGTTCCGCCACATTCCGCAGACGCTCCGCCAGCGGATTCGGAGCCAGCAACGGATACTCTCTTTCCCGCAGGTCGTAGTAATCCACATCCGTGAACGTCGACAGCATGTAAATCGCGACCGCGTCCGAGAACGCCGCGCTGAAATACTCATTCTTCGCACGTTCGGTGTCGCCTACATTGCTGGTGGCAGCTTTGCGGAACTCCCACGCATCCAGGCCCGTCTCGCCGCGCTGGCGCTCTTCCACCTGCTTCCACACCATCTCCGAGAAATCGTTCGGCACGCCTGCGCGCTCCACGAATGCATGCGCGACATTGATGTAGAACTCAAAGGCCAGCGAGAACTTGTCATCCATCAGCCGGCTGGATATGAACACGCATTGCGAGTCGCCGAGGTTCAGGTTCCGATGGCATACAGCCCGGTCGCTCAAACCCACGTCGTAGCGATCCGCGATCACCGTCTCGTCGCCTTCGCTCACCGTCAGCGGGACGAAGTAATACGCCTTGCGCGTCAGCGAGGCAGCCACCGGACGCGGCACCGCCGCCACCATTCGCTCCACATCCTGCGCAGCCACCGTAGTGTTGTTCAGGATGGCATAGCAGACGCCATTACTCGCCTGCGACACCGGTGTCTGTCGCACCACTTCTGCGGGACTGATCGTCGTTGCTTGAATGACCTCGGACATCACCGACATTTTAGCCTACTCCATCTCCGCCTTTGCGAAGTCGTACAATAGCAGGTTGGAGTTCCTGATTTGAAATCCGTCCTGAAATCCGTGCTCCTCGCCTTCGTCGGCACGGGGCTGTTCTTCTTCTTCCTCATGATGGGGGTAGTCCCGATCATGGCTACCATCGCCCGCATGACCGGTGATGTTTCCAGCAGGTCGGTCGTGGTCGATCCCGGTGTCTTTTTCCGGACCTGGGGCATTCCCCTTGCCGTGGTCGCCTTCCTGATCTGCTTTGCCGTGGGCATGTACCGGTTCCGGCGGCTCGAGCATCCCACTTTCAAAGCTGCGGGACGGAACTAGCCAGTGTCACTGAAAAGTATTCTCGCCACCACCTTCGGGGTCATCTTCCGAGTTCTTCTGATTACCGGCATCTTCACCCTGATCGGCTTTGCTGTTGGCCTGTTCCTGGGGATCGCCGCCAGCATGCTCTACGGTGTCCTCCGCCACACTCACCCCGACATGACCATGGCTTACCGCTTTGTAGCTGTCCCTTTCGCATTGATGGCTCTCGTGATAACGTTTTGTGTGATGCTGTACACCGAGATCCGCCGCCTGCGCCGTCCCCTGGAGTTCTCGCGGACCTCTGCCTTTCGGCGAACATCCTAGCCCCCTCCTGTTTGCCTCTGTCCTAATCAGTTCGTTACACTCGCAAGTTTGCGGTTCTCGTAAAGGATTCATATGTCAGACAACATCCGGCTGAAGCTCCCTGATAACAGCGTAAAAGAAGTTCCCAAGGGCACCACTGCCCTCGATGTCGCCAAGTCCATTTCGCCCCGTCTGGCGCAAGCCGCCATCGCCGCGCAGATTCGCCCCGCCTCCAACGGCAACGAGCCCAGGCTCGTGGACCTGACCCGTCCGCTTGAGTCCGACGCCGAGATTCGCATCCTCACCGACCGCGATCCCGAATCGCTCGAAGTGTTTCGTCATTCCTCGGCACACCTGCTCGCCGCCGCTGTCCTTGAACTCTTCCCCGAAACCAAGCTCGGACACGGCCCGGCCACCGAGAACGGATTCTTCTACGACTTCTATCGTCCAACTCCGTTTACTCCCGAGGACCTGGAAAAAATCGAGAAGAAAATGCAGGAACTCGTCGAGCAGGACATCCCCTACGCGCAGGAGTTTCTGCCCCGCGACGAAGGCCTCGCGCAGTTCAAGCAAGAAGGCGACTTCATGAAGTGCCACTTCATCGAGCAGTTCACCAAGCCCGATGAGAAGATCTCGATCTACCGCACCGGCAAGTTCACCGACTTCTGCCGCGGACCACACGTCCCCTCGACGGGCAAGATCAAGGCATTCAAGCTGCTGAACATCGCCGGTGCCTACTGGCTCGGCGACGAAAAGAATCCGCAGCTCCAGCGCATCTACGGCACCTCGTTTTATTCGAAGAAGGACCTCGACGAGTACATCAAGCAGCAGGAAGAAGCCAAGAAGCGCGACCATCGCGTGCTTGGCAAGCAGCTTGATCTGTTCTCTATTCAGGAACTCGCCGGCCCTGGCCTCATCTTCTGGCACCCCAAGGGCGGCATCATGCGCAAGCTGATGGAAGACTGGATGCGCGACGAATATCTCCGCCGCGGCTATTCACTCGTCTACACGCCGCATGTCGCACGCCGCCAGCTCTGGCAGACTTCCGGCCATGAAGGCTTCTACGCGCAGAACATGTTCGACACCATGGAACTCGATGATGCCGAATATCGCATGAAGCCGATGAATTGCCCGTTCCACATCCTCATCTACGCCGACTCGCTCAAGTCGTACCGCGACCTGCCCGTCCGCCTTGGCGAACTCGGAACGGTGTATCGATACGAGCGCTCCGGCGTCATGCACGGACTGCTTCGTGTGCGCGGCTTTACGCAAGACGATGCCCACATCTTCTGTACCCCCGAGCAGGTCGAAGACGAAATCGGCGGATGCGTTGACTTCGCTATCGCAGTCCTGAACGCCTACGGTTTCGATAAGTTCCAGGTCGAGCTTTCCACTTGGGACCCGAATGATCGAAAGAGTTTCGCCGGATCGGACGAACAGTGGAACCACGCCACCAGTTCACTCGAAAAAGTCCTCGGTCAACGTGGCATTCCCTACAAGACCATCCCCGGTGAAGCCGCATTTTACGGTCCGAAGATCGACGTCAAGTTGGTCGACGCCATCGGCCGCCTGTGGCAGCTCTCGACCGTTCAGTTCGACTTCAACCTTCCCGCGCGCTTCGGCCTCGAGTACGTCGGTGAAGACGGTCAACGTCACCAGCCCGTCATGGTCCACCGCGCCCTTTACGGATCAGTTGAGCGCTTCTTCGGTGTGCTGATCGAGCACTATGCCGGCGCATTCCCGGTATGGCTCTCGCCGGTACAGGTCGTGATGGTGCCCATCGCCGAGCGCCACACCGAGTACGCCAATAAAGTTGCTGACCAGTTGAAGGAGATTGGCATTCGCGTGGAAGTGGACGCCCGCAACGAGAAGATGAACGCGAAGATCCGCGAGCACGCGCTCCAAAAAGTCCCGTTCATGCTGGTCGTCGGCGACAAGGAAGCCGAAGCCAATCAGGTGAACGTGCGCACCCGCGGTCACGAAAAGACCGAAACCATCTCGACCGCGGACTTCATCAGCCGAATCAAGAAGCTGGTGGACGAAAAAGCGCCGACGGTCTAGCGCTTCTCACCGACAGAGAATTCCGGGTTAGCAGTGACTGCTGACCCGGTTCGTTTTTGTGCGTATCCCGGAAAAGCCGCTAACGTCTAGGGCTCGAATTTTCGAGGCGTTTCATGGTCAACGTGCCGCTACCCTGGCACTCTTCCTTCTCGCCAGTGATCACATACGTGCCAGTCACGTTTCTCGCATCGGCCGCTAGCGTCCCGGAGCCTGCCACGCCATTGGTGCCGGCGGTTATGTAGAACGTCACCGTTCTACTGCCGGCGTCGTAGCTGACGGCCTTCTGCGCACTGGTTGTGATGCATCCATTGCTGGACGTAATGGTCAGCGTGTTGAAGGTGAGACCGCCGTTTTGGTTGGTGTCAGCGGTCATATTGAAACTCATAGGCGCTGAACTGCCGGTCGTCGGCGTTAAAGATGCTGACCACATACCTTCAAATGTTTTTTCGCTTCCGCAGCCGGCGAGGAGCAGAGCTGTGGCGATGAACAGGGTGAGACCGAATGTTTTCATCGGTGTCCTAAATTTGCTGCAAGATTGCGTTCCGTGGACGTCGCGGGACAACATTCCCGGATAGCCGCACGTCTCAGAATCCTTGAGTCAGCAATTAACGACAGTGATGAAGATCACATTAACGGCGTGTTTACACCCAGATGTACAACTTTAGTAACGACAACGTGATAGTTTTCCCGATTTGGAACTCCTTGCAACTCCTCTGCCGTTACTACACACAGGGCAGGAACCCCGGCCGCACGCGCCGCCGGGGTTTGCGTTGGTAGGTCGACTACGCAGCTTTTCTCAAACTCTCAATCGCACTTGGCGGAAGCGCCTTGGCCTCCAGCAGATCCTGCTCGGACTCATACGGCCGGTTCTGAATAATTCTCGTCGCCAGCACCGGGCCAATCCCCTCGATCTCGATCAGCCGCTCGTGCGGCCATTCATTCAGAATTGTCAGCAGATTTCCGTTTCCTGACTTCTCCTTCAACTCCGAAATCTTGCCAGCCGCTCGCTCCAGTTTCTCTCGCCCTTGCTTCACCATCGGATCCAGGCTGTCGTGAACGTCCTTCAGCACCGGCTCCATACGCTCCCCGGCGTCCTCAACGCGTTCTCGAACACCGTCGAAACGCTCACGCGCTGTATCCAGCAAATGCTCACGCAACTCCGCTCCCCTGCGAGGCGCAATCAGCATTCCGATGGCACTCCCAATGCCTAAGCCAGCCAGGAACAATCTCATAGCCCACCTTCTTGATTAGGTCGTTAGCTCTAGCGATGATTTCTTGGAACGCAGATTCGTTCACGGGGTTTGCTGGCGTTGCTCTGAACACCTCCTCAATTAAGATGGAAGCTGCACATGCTCCGCACTCGTCGTCAGCACATGATCGCCGTCGTAACCATTGCCCTCGTTGCGATCATCTTCGGCTGCGGATTCGCTGCCATGCAGACGTTGCTGCGTGGTGGTCTCAGTGTTGGCGCTTCCATCAGCGTCCGGTTCCTGCTTGGGCTGCTCGGGCTTTCTGTATTCCTGAAGTGGAAGCGCGTCCAATTTGATCGTGTTTCGTTTCGTGACGGAGTGGTTCTCGGTTTGATCCTGGTAGGTATCTTCTGGCTCCAGACCGATGGCCTCCGCTTCACCACCACCGCTAAGTCCGGACTTATCACTTCGCTGTACGTGCCGCTCACGCCCGTGATTCTCGTCTTCATGGGACAACGGGTAAAACTCTCCCATGGATTCGCTGCTCTGGTCGCCGGTATCGGTTTGTACCTGCTCGTCCACGTACCTGGCTCGCTCTGGGGCGGATGGAATCGCGGTGACTTCGAGACTCTCGCCTGTTCCGTCCTGTGCGCGTTGCACGTGATCTACACCGCAAAGTTTTCGCGCCGCTCGCAAGCCCTGGTGCTCGCCTGGACGCAGGTCGGCGTCACCGGTGTCGTTTCAGCTCTCATCACCGTCTTCCTCCCTGCTCCCCATGGATTTCAAACCACATGGGCCGGACTTCAGCGGATCGACGTCCTCGTCGCCCTCGCTTTCATGGTCTGTCTCACGACCGTCTTTTGCTTCTGGGCGATGAGCGCCATGCAGCGGTACCTTTCCGCGACAGAAGCTTCCGTGGTTTATAGCTTCGAACCCGTTGTCGCTACTCTGGTCGGCGTCTATTGGGTCGGAGAAGAGTTCCTGCCATCTCAGTTCGCTGGTGCCGTGCTGATTCTTTTCGCCATCATCACCGCCGAAGTCCTGCCCCGCCTGCTAGCCCGCTTTCGTCCAGAAGAACTGGCCGAATCTGCAGCGGATTAACTTTCTTACCTCACTGCAAAGTACTTGGATACAACGCTAAGATGTAGGCGGCTCGTGCCAGAATTGGACCGAGGAAAGCGGTAATCGGTTGTGAAGAGAATGAGCCTGATAGGAAACATCATGAAGCATCTCGCCTTAATTTCGCTCTTGCTGGTCCCAATGGCATCTTTCGCGGGCACGAAACCGGCCCATCCTGAAATGCTCGTGTCTACTGACTGGCTGGCCAATCACCTAACGGAGAAGAATCTTGTCGTCGTACACATCGGGCCGAAAGTCGCCGAGTACGACGAGGGCCACATCCCTGGTGCGCGCTTCCTTCCCACCGAGAAAATTGCCGCCGAAAAGAGTTCCGTTAAAAACGAACTGCTCGCCACCGAGCAACTGGTCGTGAACCTCGAAGCGCTCGGCATCAGCAATAAATCGCGCGTCGTCATCTACACCGGCCCTGAGACCGCCACCCACGCCACTCGTCTCTACTGGACACTCGACTACCTCGGCATCGCCAAGAAGGCCTCTCTCCTCGATGGCGGACTCGCCAAGTGGAAATCAGAAAACCGTCCGCTGTCCAAAGAAGCAACCATCGTCGCCAAGCGTGGTGTGATCAGGCCGAAGCTCCAACCGAAACTCATCGCTCACCTCGACGACGTCACTGCCGCCAGCCAGAATAAGTCCCAGGCCGTTCTCGTCGACTCCCGCCCCGAAAACCGCTATCACGAAGGCCATATCCCCGGAGCCATGCCGCTCTTCTGGGGACACACTGTGGCTTCTGCGTCGCGTACCGATTTCCTCAATCTGGACGACATCCGCAAAGCCTACGAGAGTGCCGGCATCAAGCCCGGTTCCAAACTCATCACTTACTGCGAGAGTGGTTTCCAGGCTACGCACGGTTACTTCACCGCGAAGTATCTTGGCTACGACGTAAAGATGTATGACGGCTCGTTCCAGGAGTGGAACGATCTGAAGAAACAGCCTGTTGTCACCGGGGACAAGCCCCAATAGCTCACGGCAGCATCAGTTGCCACGAAACGCCGAAGCGGTCGTTGACCCACGCAAACAGCCGGCTGAAGCCGTAGTTGCCCAGTGGCATCAACTCGCCACCGCCGCTCGCCAGTTCGGCGGACAGCTTCTTGATCTGTGCTTCGTCTTCGCAGGTTACGAACATCGAAAGCGACGGCGTAAACGTGAACCCGTGCTTCACGAAGCTGTCGGAACAAAGGACCGTTTGGCCCGCGATCACAAACGACGCAATCATCACGGTCCCTTCTGGGCCGGGTTGGCCTGGACCGTACTTCACCATTTCCGTCACTTTGCCGTCGGCAAAAAGCGAAATGTAGAAGTTCATCGCCTCTTCCGCCCTTCCCTCGAACATCAGGAACGGCCTGACAGTTGTTGACATCCGTCATCCCCCACGCGTGAGTTGAATTAACATAACGGCGTGCTCCGTAGCTTACACGATTACATCAAGCGTCACGCCTTGCTCAAGCCGGGCGACCGCGTCGGTGTAGCCGTTTCCGGAGGAGCTGATTCCGTTGCTCTCCTCCGCTGGTTTCTCGACTTCCGCGCTGAACTCGGCGTCGTGCTCTCCGTGGTGCACTTCAACCACAATCTTCGCGGAGACGAATCCCGTGGCGACGAACAGTTTGTCTCCGACCTCGCCCGGAACTTCGACCTCCCGTTCCATCGCGCCGAAGCCGACACCCGAACCTACGCCCGCGAAAAAGAACTCTCCATCGAAGCCGCCGCCCGGGAACTTCGCTACAAGTTTTTCGGGACGCTGATCAAAGACGGCATGCTCGACAAAGTCGGCACCGCCCACACACTCGACGACCAGGCCGAAACCGTCCTGCTCCGCATCTTCCGCGGTACCGGCACCAGCGGACTCGCCGGCATCCTGCCGAAGCTCAAAGTCGGCAATGGCGCGATCATCCGCCCCCTTCTCAGCACCCGTCGCGCCGACGTGCTCCAGCACCTTGCCGAATGGAATCAAACCTGGCGCGAAGACTCCACGAATACCGAAACCACCTTCACCCGCAACCGCGTCCGGCACCAACTCATTCCGTTCCTCGAACAGAGCTTCAATCCCGAGATCGACGAAGCCCTCTCCAACCTCGCCGAGATCGCCCGCGCCGAAGACGAGTTCTGGTCCGCACAAACCGCCGACGCCTTCATGAAGTGCTTCCGAAACGGAGCCCTCCTCATTGACGAACTGCTGAAGCTGCCCGTGGCCCTCCAGCGCCGCGTCCTCCGTCTCGCCGCCATGCAGCGCGGAGCACAACTCGACTTCCTCCACAGCGAGCGCATCCTCGACCTCGTCACCAGTAAATCGCGCGAGCAGCGCATCGTCGAACTCCCCAACTCGTTTCGCGCCATCCTCAGCGCAAACGATCTCCGCTTCGAAACCGCCGCGGCCCAAGCGAAGAACTGCGGCTACAGTTACAACCTGCCTATCCCCGGTGAAGTCGCCATCCCCGAATTGCGCATCCTCCTTCGCGCCAAGGTAGTAACCGACGCCGCCACCCCAACCGACTATAATGGCGACCGCAGGCTAGCCCTCGATCAACTGGCGTCGCACCTCGTGGTTCGCAACTGGCGTCCCGGAGACCGTTTCTGGCCCGCGCATACCCGATCCGAAAAGAAGGTCAAGGAACTTCTTCAGGAACGTCACCTCGCCTCCCGTGAAAAGTCTCTATGGCCGGTGGCAGTTTCAGGAGAATCCATCGTCTGGATGCGCGGCTTCCCGGTTTCCTCCACCCTTGCGGCTCGCGGCGGTGTCGCCGTCGAAATCGAAGAACTGCCGCTTTCTCCCGACGCTTAGCCTGCAAGGGCCGAAACTACATTCGAGGTATTTTGGTGCAAGCTAACATTGGCATTCCGGGAACCCTGAAGCCGGTCCTCACCGCCGACCAGATCCAGCGCCGCGTCATCGATATGGCGCGCCAGATCAACACCGACTACGCCGGACGCACCCTCAACGCTGTCTGCGTTCTCGAAGATGGCTTCGTCTTCATGGCCGACCTCGTCCGTCACCTCGATATTCCCGTCATCTGCCAGTTCCTGAAGCCCTTCATCCACGAAGTCCAGCAGGGAGACATGATGACCACCGAAATCAAGTTCGCCCCCGAAGTCGACGTCCAGGGCGGCGATGTCATCCTCTTCCAGGGACTGCTCCAGTCCGGCATTACCACCGAATTCCTTATCCGCAATCTCACCACCCGTGGCGCCAACTCCGTCAAAGTCGCCACTCTCCTCGACCGCCAGACCGGCCGCCGCGTCATGCTCCAGCCCGACTATTTCGGCTTCCTCGTCGACGAAAACTACCTTTTTGGCTACGGCCTGGGTAATCCCAAAATGGGAAGAAACCTGCCTTTTGTCGCCACTACTACCGAAGCTGCTTCCCAAAAATCCGTGAAGTAGCCCACCTTTTGAACCTTAGTACCGCAAATTCCGACCCGTTCGGGGAATTTCCCGTTTCGGGCGGGTTACAATCTAGGGTACGGAATTCGCTGAGACGAATCCGGGGCCGGGGCATCTAAGTTATTGCAGAAAGAGGCGACGGCCCGACGTGTCTTCGGACACACAGGTTTAGGAGCATTAGGTGAATTCAACAGTTAAGACGGTAGTCTTTTGGCTCGTCATTGTTTTATGCGGTGTCCTGCTCTGGCAGGTGGTCACTTCCAGTAAGGGCGGTGCGAAGGAAGCCGAAGTCAGCTTCTCGCAATTCCTGTCCGACGTCGATGCGACCAAGGTGAAGGAAGTCACCATCACCGGCACGGAAGTCCACGGAAAGTTCACCGACGGTGGCGCTTTCCGCACGACCGTTCCAGCCAACTACCCCGATATGTATAAGGCCCTTCGTGAAAAGGGCGTCTCCACAACAGTTCGTGAAGTGCAGGGCGGAGGCTGGCCCACGTGGCTGCTCAACCTCGCTCCGCTCATCCTGCTCGGTGCACTCTGGTTCATCATGATCCGCCAGATGCAGACCGGCGGAAACAAGGCTCTCAGCTTCGGCAAATCTCGCGCGCGCCTGCTCTCCATGCAGCAGAAGAAAGTCACCTTCAAAGACGTCGCCGGTGTTGACGAAGCTAAGGAAGAACTCCGCGAAATCATCGAGTTCCTCCGTGAAGCCCAGAAGTTCCAGAAGCTCGGCGGACGCATCCCCAAGGGCGTGCTCCTCGTCGGACCTCCCGGAACCGGTAAGACCTTGCTCGCCCGCGCCGTAGCCGGCGAAGCCAACGTTCCGTTCTTCTCCATCTCCGGCTCCGACTTCGTGGAAATGTTCGTTGGCGTGGGCGCCAGCCGTGTTCGCGACCTGTTCGAGCAGGGCAAGAAGAATGCCCCCTGCATCATCTTCATCGACGAAATCGATGCCGTCGGTCGTCACCGTGGCGCAGGCCTCGGCGGCGGGCACGATGAGCGCGAGCAGACCCTCAACCAGTTGCTCGTCGAGATGGACGGCTTCGAATCCAACGAAGGCGTCATCCTCATCGCCGCTACCAACCGTCCCGACGTTCTCGACCCGGCGCTGCTCCGCCCCGGCCGTTTCGACCGCCGCGTTGTGGTTCCGCGCCCCGACGTTCGCGGACGCGAAGAGATCCTCCGCGTTCACTCGCGCAAGATTCCTCTCGCCGAAGATGTCGATTTGTCAGTCCTCGCCCGCGGCACACCGGGCTTCTCCGGAGCCGATCTGGCGAACCTTGTGAACGAAGCTGCCCTGTTAGCCGCCCGCCAGAATCGCAAGACGGTCACCATGTACGACTGCGAACTGGCCAAGGACAAGGTCCTCATGGGCGCCGAGCGCAAGTCCATGATCCTCTCCGACGAGGAGAAGAAGGTCACGGCCTATCACGAAGCCGGACACGCTCTCGTCGCCGTGATGTCCGATCACTCGGACCCGCTGCACAAGGTCACCATCATCCCGCGCGGTATGGCGCTGGGCGTGACCATGCAGCTCCCGATCGACGACAAGCACACCTACACGAAGAACTACCTCACCACGCGCCTCGCCATCATGATGGGCGGCCGCCTCGCTGAGGAACTGTTCCTCGACACCATGACCACCGGTGCCGGCAACGACATCGAGCAGGCCAGCGAACTGGCCCGCAAGATGGTTTGCGAGTTCGGCATGAGCGACCTCGGCCCGCTCACTTTCGGCAAGAAGGAAGAGCAGATCTTCCTCGGTCGTGAAATTAACCAGCACCGTGACTACTCGGAAGAGACCGCGATCCGCATCGACGCCGAAGTTAAGCGCTTCATCGACAACGGCTATAACGCGGCCCGCGAGATCCTCTCCAACAATCGCGAAGTGCTCACCCGCATCGCCATGGCTCTGCTCGAGCGCGAAGTTCTCGACGCCCAGGAGATCAAGCTGATCATCGAAGGCAAGGAACTTCCGGCTCGTCCGTCCTCGCACGACGACGGCGGCGTCCAGCAGGTGCTGAAACCGGCGCCCGGCTCTCAGCCCGGCATCGTCCCCGGCGAACGCCCCAGCCACGCATAAACCGAGTTACCTTCAAAGCCGGTCCCGAAACGGGATCGGCTTTTTCTTTTGCCGCAGCATGAAAGAGATTTACGTGGGGGCTTCGATCCTAACCTCGCATGGCGGCGAGGTGACACAAACATTAGGCCAAGGCGTGAGCCTTGGGTTGACGCCACAACCAAATATTCACCAACTTCATGCCACCTTCAGCCGGGCTCGTGAGCGAGGACTTGCCTGGACGGTGATCTTTATGTCCTGCCCGAGCAGCAGTAGGAAGCGCATCAGTCGTTCCAGCGAAAATCCCGAGAGCCGTCCGCGCACGAGCGCCGACACTTTCGGCTGATCCACCCCTAGCCGCTTCGCCAGTTCCACCTGTGTGAGTCCCTTCGCCTGCATCACCGCCGTGATTTTCTGCGCCAGTTCTGCCTTCGCCAGAGCTTCTTCCGAACTCGGCAGCCCAAGATCGGCGAAGACGTTGCCACTGCCAACCTCGTAGCCCGCTTTCCGTTTTGCCAGCCGTTTCATAAATGACGCGACTATATGCCAGTACTGGCATATAGGTCAAAACTCGCAAACGGCAGTTGCCGAAGTCGATGTGATTGAGCGGGCAAGTGCCATTCGGATTTGGCACCCTCGGGCTGGTGGCCTCGCTTTCACCTTTCTTTGTTTCACTTCTCCGAGACCGTTTCGTGCCCCACCTTAACGTCCCGCTGTTGGGACGTTAAGGTGGGAGACCACCGCTCCCGATCCCGGAGGGTTGTAGGTTAACGACACCAAACGTTCCAGTTTCATCACACCGACATGCACAGCACATAACCCGCGACGCAGTCCCGGGCAAACGAAGAACGTTGGTCTTTGTCATTCCGAGGCTCCGCCGAGGAATCCCTTACCCTTCTACCGAGACGTCCGGTCCCATATTGGGATATGAGCGGTAACCACGGTTATCAAGGGTAATCTGGCCTTCCCAGCGTTGTTGGAACTAGGATCAAACTTGCGGTGTCATTACGAGTATGACTCGACTTCGCTTCGCAATCCTGCTACCGGTTCTCTTTGTATTGCTCACGTCTTTTCTTTGGTTCTGGTCGCGGGCACAGTACAAGGCATTCATTCGAACGACAATAACAGCCAACGAGTCGTCGCCTGAGTGGCAGGATTGGCCAGAGGTCTGGACGGATTACACTCCGGCACCTTTGCAACTCGCCGGAGCACTAAACGTACCCGTCGCAACTTTTGCACATCCCATGTATTCGTTAGTTCACAGCGATGTTAAGGTGTTGAAGTTACTGGCGCTGCTTCTTGGCGTCGCCACGCAATGGGGTTACGTCGGATGGACGTGGGATGTCCGATCACCTCGTCGCAACAGATGGCCTACACGAATAACGGCGGCGCTCGGAATCCCGTTCAGCGTGTTTTTACTGCCCGCTTCATTCTCTATGTATCATGTCGGCGTCGTTTATCAGGCTTCGGCCGTTCTTTGGGCTGGAGCAATCTTCTGGCATTCGGTACGAGTGCTAAGGCGAAATGACAGGAATTTTCCGATAAGGCCTCTAACGTGAGACGGTTCTGTTACATCATCGCTTTATGGGCCTGTGCTGCGGCTCTATGCCAGAACACCGAATCCCCTCGAGAACCTCACAGCATCAAGCTGGAGAACACAGGTCATGGCTACTGGAAGGAGGGTAGGCCATTCCTTCTTAGGACGTATGTGACTTCCGACGGCACAAGGGCTGACCTAACGTTTCTGACCTTCCACTCGTTGCGCGAGGCGAACCAGTACATCGCTGCCTTCCTGGATTCCCACGCGAAGGTGATCTATCGAGCGCGTAACAAGGACACCAAAGGACAGGTCATCGGTGAGCGAATTGTCGCTGTAAGGGAGGTATCCGGCAAGAAAGACTTTACTCTTATCAGGCGAGTTGGGCTGAACGGCTATTTTATTGTCTCTTCCTGCTTAACCTCAGCAATAGAAGTTGAACAAGAAGCAGTCACGGAATAGGGTGGGTTTGGGATTGTGAGCGGCACGCCGGGCTTATCGATGAACTCTTTTCCGGGCGTACCCCAGCGCCAGTAAGGCGGATGCCCACCCCACGAACGCCGGCTGAAAATCGCCCGATGACCCGATCACCCGATCACAAATCACTCCGCCTTCCAAATCACCGACGCATGCGGCCTCAACTTCACCTCGATCTTCTTCGTCTTCCCCAGATTTCTCTTCTCCCACAGATCACGCACGCGATAATTGCCATCCGGCAGTCCCGCGTCCTTCCACGCCCGATCGACCGCCAGTTCCTTGTCGCCGATGTTGAACACCGCCACGTAATATCCCTTCCCATTCACCGGACGTGCCGTCCACACCACCAGGTCGCCATCCCGCAGGGCCTGCCGGTTCTCCTGCGACCTCTGATCGACCCCCATCACCTCGGCGTTCGTCAGCAGCGACCGGGTCCAGTCGTCCAGTTCCAGCAGGTTCCCGCCCATCATCAGCGGAGACCTTGAGACCGACCACAGCGTCATCATCGTCCGCTGTTCATCCTGTGTGAACCGCGATTTCCGCGGCTCGCCCGCTCCCGGACTCGGCCCCAGCCACCCCAGCGGCAGCATGTCCGAATCGGGCCAGCGACCCGTGTTGATATGCGGCGCCCATTTTGCCGCCGTCTCGAACTGGTCGAACAAACTCTGCGACCACTCATGCCCCTGCCACTTGCCCCAGTGGTCCCAGAAGTCGTCGCACGTCCGCCACATCTGCGCGTACTTCGCCACTTCATCCGCGTGCTCGATCGCCGTCGGCCCCGGCGACAAACTCAGCACCATCGGCCGCCCCGACTTCCTGATCGCCTCGCTTATCATCCGGATCTCCGCCGGCTTATACGGATGGTCCGCAATGCAGTCCACCTTCACAAAATCCACGTCCCACGACGCATACAGCTTGAAGATCGAATCGTAGTAAGCCTGCCCGGCCTCGTTGTCCTTCGCGCCGTAGTTGTACGCGTTCCACGGACACAGGTCCTGGCGGTCCGCCGCATCGCCTGCCGCCAGCTTTGAACCGGCAATCGGCAGGTTCTTGTCAGCCGCCTGCTTCGGAACCCCGCGCAGGATATGTATCCCGAGCTTCAACCCCAGCGAATGAACGTAATCCGCCAGTGGCTTGAACCCTTTTCCGTCCGCCGACGAAGGAAACCGCACCGGATCCGGAACGAAGCGCCCATCCTCCGTCAGGTTGAAACGGTATTGCTTCGGATCGTCCTTCGGATTCGGGATGTACCACCCTTCATCGATCACCACGTCCTGCCAGCCGTACCGCTTCAATTCCTTCGCCATCACCTCGGCCGTTGCGCGCACCTCGCTCTCGGTGATCGTGCGCCCAAACGAGTCCCAACTGTTCCACCCCATCGGTGGAGTCGGCGCAATCCCGGTCTGCGCAAACGCGCAGGCGCTGATACAGACAAGAATGAATGCCGAAAAAACTGCGCTCCTCATGATGTCCCTCGCAAATACGCGACGTTACGGCACGCCCGCGCTCGGGCGCGAAACCCTGACTCTAATCGCCCGATGACCCGATCATCAATGGCCCGATTCGCTCTTTCCCGTTATGGGAAAAACCTTGTCAAGTGGGTCTGCGCCTCCGTTTCCCCGCAAGTTCCTGATTTAACGGCAAATATAAATCTGAAAACCTTGGCATGATGCCCCCACCCAAGTTGCTATTCTGAAAATGTGGGTGGTGAGTCGTGTGTAGGGCGGACACTCCTGTCCGCCGCAGTTGCTTTTTGGCTGTGAAGGAGGACGTCAGCTCGTCTCACCACCTTTGCTTTTTTGTTTGTCATTCTGACCCTGACGCTGAAACGCAGTGAAGCGGAAGGGGAAGAATCCCTATCGTCACCACATGAGTTTCGTTCGGAGGTTCTTCATGATCCCCCGTCTTGCAGGTCCACCACTGACCCGCATGACTGACAAACTGAGTAGAGGAGAACACAACATCTAGTGCTCAAAGCTAAGTTCTTTGTTTTCAAATCTGCGCCGTAACTGGCTGCAAAATCATCAACTTACAAGTCCTTTGTTTTCATAGTCCGTCGTGCAAGTGCTTTGTTTTCT
>DATMXP010000017.1 GCA_035561515.1 Terriglobales bacterium
GGACTTATAAATCCTTTGGAATCATATATGTAGAGCCCGACGCTCGCGCAACTGCTTTGTTTTCTTATACGAAGGCAAAATAGGGGGGGAGGGGTACCCCTACTCCACCGCGACCGCTACATCCCGTCGCGAAAACACCCAAGACGCCAGAAGCCACAACAGGACCGTTGCGGCCCCGGCCGTCAGCATCGACATCCATGGCACCTGTACAGGCGCAAAAAAGGTGAAGTTCATCACCGCGTGCATCAGGTCATACGCCGGCAGGATGGGAACCAGGCGCACCGGCAGCAGCGATGACGTCCCTAGGACCAAGCCGGTCGTCACCAGCGTCAGCAATGGATTCAGGAAGGTCGAAAACAGTAACGCCACGGTGCCCGCCAGCGCCGACGCCAGGAACAGCATTAGCATCAGCGGGACGATCTTTGCCGGATTCGCGCCAGCAACGTAAAACGTAAACGCCCCGGTAATCCCGAGCGCCAGGCTATACAGGCCGCTCACCGTTAGGAAACCGAGCATCACGCCGCCGAGATACTCGTACCGCTCGATGCCCTTCGCCAGCACCGCCAGGATTCGGCGTGAGCGCCGCTGGTTGTGCAGCGCCGAGGCGGCCAGGAACACCGTGAAGAAGACGCTGTACATGGCCTGCTGCTTCAGGAAAAAGAGCGCATCTTCATGCGCGCTGGACACCGAAAACGCTGCCGCCGTGCCGCTGCCGAACGCCCACAGCAACAGCAGCACAATCGCCCAGCGATGCTCACGAAGGAAGTTTCCGGCGATCAGAACAGCGGCACTCATGGCCGGTCCTCCTTCGTAAGCTGGATGAAGATGTCCTCCAGCGACCGTCGCGCCGGATTAACGCGAACGACTTCCCCGCCGACCGCCCAGATGCGCTCAATCGTCGCTCGCTGCTCCGACCTCGGGACCGTAAGTTTCTGCAAACCATTGTCGGCCACGACAGTTTTAAAATCGCTTGCGCTCAGTCCACGAGCGTGGATTTCCGATTCCTCACTCGACTCAAGCAGTTCGCTGGTCTTGCCGAGCCGCGCGAGTTTGCCGCGGTTCAGGATCGCGATTCGGTCGCAAACGAGTTCGATTTCGGAAAGAAGATGCGAGCTGAGGAAGATCGTCTTGCCAAGCTCGCGCATGCGGTTGAGCAACTCGCGAACTGCTACTCGCCCAAGCGGATCGAGTGCCGAAGTCGGCTCATCAAGGATAAGAAGTTCGGGATCATGAATCAGCGCCTGAGCCAATCCCACGCGCTGCAACATGCCACGCGACAGCTTGCTCGCATTGCGCTGCGAGACGTCGCTCAACTCAAGCGTCTCGAGCATCTCGCGCGAGCGACGCGCCAGTTCAGGGTCGCGCATGCCGTTCAGCGCGCCATAGAAGCGCAGCAGCGGATAAACCGGACGATGATAAAGCGCCACATTCTCGGCCAGAAAGCCAACGCGCTTGCGTGTCGCAGCATGACCGAACTTCTGGTCCAACATCCTGCCCGATCCGGAACTCGGCCGCATGAACCCCATCGCAAGATGGATCGCCGTAGTCTTCCCTGCACCATTCGGTCCAAGGAAACCGAAGATCTCGCCACGTTCGACCGTGAGCGAGAAGCCATCGAGCGCGCGCATGCGACGTCGCCCGAACGATGTTCGGTACTCCTTCGTAACCGCCTGGTATTCGAGAACAGGCACGACGCTATTGTATTTGAGGCAATGAAAAAGCCTCCGGAGAACCGGAGGCTTTGGAAATGCGGGAGCTTACTTCACCTTGGCGAAGATGATAACCAGCGTGTACAGAGCCAGTGATTCGATCAGCGCCAGGCCGAGAATCAGTGCGAGCTGGATTCCAGGACGAGCGCCCGGATTCCGCGCCAGCGACTCGGTGGCGGAAGCAGTTGCCTTGGCTTGTCCCAGACCGCAAAGGCCGGAAGCAATCGCCATGGCGAAACCGGAAGTGATCGCAACCCAGTTGGTGCCGGTTGCAGCCGCTTCACCCTGGGCGAACACTGGCGTGGCCACGAACATGATGGCCAATGCCATGAATACGTACATCATTGTCTTGCGCATTTGTTTCTCCTTGTATGAATCACCGCGAGTTGGTGGTTGGCGTTCTTCCTTGGGAGAAAGAGGCCCTCACGCTTGCGGCTAAGCTTTAGTGTTCCTCGGCCACTGCGCCTGCGAGATACACCGTCGTCAGCAGCGCGAAAATGTAGGCCTGCAGGAACGAAACGCCGATGTGGAGTCCGAGAAAGATCACCGGAACTCCGAGCGGCACGAGCGAAAAGAACACCAGCGTCACCATGTCGCCCGCGAAGATGTTGGCGAAAAGACGGATGGTGAGCGACATAACGCGAGCCAGATGGCTGACGATTTCAATGGGGATCATCAGCGGCGCCAGCGCGGGCATCGGTCCGGCAAAGTGGGCCGCGTATTTGATGGGACCCTGTTTCTGGATGCCTTTGGCGTTGTAGTACAGGAACGCACAGATCGCCAAGCCGAGGGGAACGAACGGATGCGCTGTCGGCGACTCGAAGCCAGGAACCATGCCGATCAGGTTCGCCATAAGCACGAATGAGAACAGCGCAACCACGAACGGCGTGTAAGGCTCGTGATGGTGGCCGATGATCTCCTTGCCCTGACCGTCGATGAAGCTGTGAAGCCCCTCGAACATGTGTTGCAGTCCGCCCGGCTTCTCCACTGACAGGCGCGTGCGCACTAGGACGAAGAGCGCGAGCATGATCAGGACGACCAGCAACTGCATCGCGAAGGCGTTCGAGATGGGCGCGTGCGAGTCCGCCGGATGAACTCCAACGGCGTTCAGCAGGCTGTTCACTGGTCCAGCCAGCGCTTTGTTCAGTACTTCGGTAAAAGGTAGCTGTTCAGATAGCATCTACGGCTTTCCGATTGTTGATTAAATGCCCCGGCGCAGTGCAACGGCCACCTCGTAGACGGCTTCGCAGAGGATCGCCGCTACGGAGAGGAACAGGCCACCTAAGAGGCCGTAAACACTGGACTTAGAACTCATCAATATAACATAGCAGCCGATCGCGATGAAACCATAACGCAGCATGAACCGCACGACCATGCCGCTTGAGGATCCGGCGTGTCCCGTCTGCGTAACCCGGTCTGCGAGGGCGTTCACGGCCTTCTTGAGCCAGTGGAAGTTGATGTAAGAAATGAAGCACCCAATGACAAAACCGATTCCGACGGCGACGCCGAAGATGGCGAAGATGGCAATCGAACTGGCCACGCCCAGCACCAGCGTGATGCGGCGAATCCGGTCGAGCGCTCCCGAAAAGAACGACTCAGCCGCATCGGATTGTATGGTCTCGGTCACGAGTCCTGCGACTTCTCCGATTTCATGGTCGTACGCACCAGTTCAATGAACCCTGCGGCGATACCGAGCAGAAGGCCGGCAAGGTAAAGCCACGTAGTGTGCAGCCATTTGTCGAGGAGCAAGCCGATAATCCATCCCGTCACGGTGGCTGCAGGGAGCACGAACGCCAACTGGCTGTAGCGCGCGAGCGTGACCCAAAAATTGCGTTTTTCCGGGCTCTGGTCCTCTGGCATCTAGCTAGCTTACCGTAAATAACAAATGCCCAGCGATGATTGCTGGGCATTTGAAGCGATTAGCTTTATCGGCCAATCAGGTTTGCGATGGAACCTGCTTGCGGCACGTTGAGCGACCAGTTCACCGCGCGGATGAAGAAGTCCGGCATAAGGCCGATGCCTACGGTGGCGATCGCCGTGATTGCCAACGCCAAACGAAGTCCAGGGCTCATCGCAATTGGCTCGGGCGATGCCGCCGGGCGCATCAGCATGGCATTCGCGATCTTCAGGTAGTAATAGAGGCCGAGCACAGCGTACAGGACGGCGACTGCTGCCAGCGTGTAGTGTCCGGTTTCGACCAGGCTGAGGAAGATGAAGTACTTCCCGTAGAAGCCAGCCAGTGGCGGAATGCCGGCGAGCGACAACAAGAAGATCAGCATCAGGATCGCTTCGGTTGGCGCTTTCTGCATCAGGCCATCGAGATCGCTGAGGTTGTCGCCAATGATGTCGCGCCGACGTAGCGAGGTGATCACGGCAAACGCGCCGAGATTCATGAAGGTGTACACCAGCAGGTAAACGAGGATGCCCTTGATGCCGGTAGTGTTTGCCTCGGTGGCGGTCCCGGCGACAAGGCCGAGCAACATGTAGCCGACGTGCGAGATAGAGCTATAGGCCAGAAGCCGCTTGGTGTTGTCCTGTGTAAGTGCCGCGAGATTGCCGCCGGTCATGGTGGCGATAGCGACGAAGATCAGCATCGGCAGGTAGACCGGACGCAGCGGATACAACATGTAGAGGAAGATCCGGAGCAGCATCACCCATCCGGCAGCCTTCACGGCGACGGACATGAATCCGGTGATACTGGTCGGCGCGCCCTCATATGCGTCGGGCGCCCACTGGTGGAACGGCACCGCAGCGATCTTGAAGAATAGGCCTGTGGCAACGGTGATCAGGGCGAGAATGGCAACCGGGTCGTTCGGATTGGTGCGGTAGTGCTCTTCCAGTTTCAGGGCGATTTGGCGGACGTTGGTACTGCCGGAAAGCCCGTAGAACAGCGACAGGCCGTAAGCAAAGATACCGGAGGAGAACGCACCGAGAATGAGGTATTTCAGTGCGGCTTCGTTGGAGCGCTGATCGCGGCGGAGGAAGCCGACGAGGACATACGTTGAGAGGGCCATCAGTTCGAGGCTGATGAAGATCAGAACGATGTCATAGCCGCAAGCCATGCCCATCATGCCAACGACGGAGAACAGGATCAGGGCGTAGAACTCACCGTGGTTCTCGCGCTCGATGTCGAGATACTTCACGGACATCATGATGGCGACAGCGGCACCGGCAAGGAACAGGTAGAAGAAGTAGATGGCGAAGCGGTCGACCATCACGGAGCCTGCAAATCCGACGAACCTGGCCGATTCTCCGCGCGATTCCATGAGGTGATAGGCCGACTGTATTTTCGCAACCGCACCTGCAGAGAAGACCAACCCGATCAGCGCCGTCCAAGCGTTGGCACGCTTCCATTCGGCCGGCAGAAGCAGGTCAATCAGCAGCACGCCGATGGCGAACAGCGACAGCATGATCATCGGCAGCGATAGCAGGTAATCGGTGCTGGTGAAGAATTGTTGGACAGACGACACGGTCGTTTCCTTCCTTGCCTACTGACCCACAGCGGCCTGCATCGCGGGCGCACTGACAGGTTTCGCCTTGTCGGCGGGTTTCACTTCTGGTGTGGCGGGAGCAACCGGAACGGGTGTGCTCACCGCGGGCGCAGTTTCCTGAACCGGAGCAGCCGCGTTCGCCGGGGCTTGCGGTCCGCCCTGACGAACGGTGGTGACGATGTTCGCAACGGGTTTCTCAAGAATCTTGAAGAACGGCTTCGGATAGAGGCCGATCCAGAACGCCAGGATCACGAGCGGCGCAAAGCAAGCGACTTCGCGTGGCGTGAGGTCAACCAGTTTTTCGTTCTTTGGATTCGTGACCTTGCCGAAGAAGACCCGCTGATAAAGCCAGAGTAAATACGCGGCAGCGAGCACAACGCCGGGGACGGACCATGCTGCCCACCACTTGTTCTCAAGGAATGCACCCTGAAGAATCGCAAACTCACCGATGAATCCGTTCAACAGCGGCAGTCCCATCGAGGAGAGGAACATGATCATGGTGATGGTGGCGTACACGGGCATGACATTGGAGATTCCGCCGTACTCGGCGATCTCGCGGGTGTGACGGCGCTCATAAAGAATGCCTACGATCAAGAAGAGTGCGCCGGTGGAGATGCCGTGGTTGATCTGCTGGAGGACCGATCCGGCGACTCCGATGTTGTTCAGCGCGAAGATGCCGAGGGTGCAGAAGCCGAGGTGGCTCACGGATGAGTAGGCCACCAGCTTCTTCATGTCCTTCTGCATCAGCGAGACGAGCGCCCCGTAGATGATGCCGATGATGGACAGGGTGACGAGCCAGAACCGCACCTTGTCATGCATCACGATGGTCGGGAAGAATGGCAGCGAGAAACGGACGAAGCCGTACGTACCCATCTTCAAGAGGACGCCCGCAAGGATGACGGAACCCGCGGTTGGCGCCTCGACGTGAGCATCAGGAAGCCAGGTGTGGAACGGGAACATCGGCACCTTGATGGCGAAGCCGATGAAGAACGCGAGGAACAGGAGCAGGGCCGGAGTGAAGCCGACCATGGTGGCGATCTGGGGTGCCGTCTGGTAGAGCTCAGGGATGCTGAACGTGTAAACGCCGGTAAGGCTGTGGTTCCAGAAGTACAGGTAGAGGATGGCGACCAGCATCAGCACGGAGCCGAGCAGCGTGTAGAGGAAGAACTTGATCGCGGCGTAAAGCTTCCGCGGTCCGCCCCAGATGCCGATGAGCAGATACATCGGGACGAGCATGGCTTCCCAAAACACGAAGAAGAGGAAGAAGTCGAGCGCCATGAAGACGCCGAGCATGCCCGTCTGGAGAACGAGGAACCATGCGTAGTATTCCTTCACTCGATCTTGAATGGCGGTCCACGACGAAAGGATGGAGATGAATCCCAGGATCGTGGTGAGCATGATCAGCAGGAACGAGATGCCGTCGATGCCGAGGTAGTAACCCGCGCCAATAGTCGGGATCCAGTTGTTAGGGCCACCTTCCAGGAAGTGGAAGCCGCTGTATCCCGGATCGTTGCCGACGACTACCCGTTGCCAGAACATGGGCACGAGCGGTAGCGACACAAGGAAGCCAAGCGCGGCAAAGATGTTCCCTACCCAGCGGATGGCGTTCTTGTTCTCCTTGGGGATGAACAAGACAAACAGGGTGCCCAACAACGGCGTAAACAGAATGATCGAGAGAATATGGTTCGACATTTATCAGCTCTCTGCTTTCAGCTACCAGCTTTCAGCAAAACTTCGTTACCTAATTGCGTAGTACCAAAGAAATCCGACCACGCCACCTACCATGACCAACGCGTACCACTGCACGAGTCCCCACTGGAGGATTCGAACGGGATACGACAACGCTTTGGCGAGGTATGCCGGCCCATTCACACACAGGCCGTCGATGATGTACTTGTCCCAGAGCGTGGAAAGCGTACCGATCGCGCGCGTTAGCCATCCAGCGCCGTTCACTCCGCCGTCGATGAAGTTGGCGTCGAAACTGGAGGAGGCGTTTCCAAGCCCCATCACACCGAGACGAACGGGGCCGATGGGCCGGCGTCCGGTGACGGTGTAGTCATAGAATTCGTCCACGTAGTACTTATTGAGTAGCGTGTTGTAGACAAAGGGAGAGACGGAGTTGATGGGCTCGGCGTATCCCTTCTCTGCCCTGCCGTACGCGGCTTTCGCCATAAAGTAACCGAATATTCCGAGCGAGACCGACAGACCCATCAGCAGGTACTCGATCGCCCCACCGTGCTCTTCTGCATGCTCCGGTTTCGGTGCGGCTTCAAGCGTCTGCGCCTTCTCAGCTGCTGCGGCTTCGGCATGCTCACTCACTGCGGGCGCCTCGCCTTGCGCAACTTGATGGACAGCTTCCGTCGCGAACACCGGCTCAAGGAAGCGTTCGAAGGCGTTCGTTCCTCCGAGCGCCTTGGGCACACCGAGGAAACCAACCACACAGGAGCAGATCGCCAGGACCACGAGCGGTACGGTCATGCTCTTGGGCGACTCGTGGACGTGATGCTCGACGTCATGACTGATCCGGCTCGGGCTCCAGAACGTGAGGAAGATTAGCCGGAACATGTAGAACGCGGTACAGAGCGCGGCGATGAAGCCGACGACCCACAGAATCCGGAACTGTCCGTTGTGGGAGGACCAAGCCTGCCAGAGAATTTCGTCCTTGGAGAAGAAGCCAGCCAGCGGCGGGATTCCGGCGATGGCGAGGGTTCCTATCAGCATGGTGCGATAGGTGGTCGGAATCTTCTTGGCAAGCCCTCCCATGAAGCGCATGTCCTGCTCGCCCGACATCGCGTGGATAACCGACCCGGATCCGAGGAACAACAGGGCCTTGAAGAAAGCGTGGGTAAAGACGTGGAACACGCCGGCGGCGAATGCGCCTACACCGAGCGCGAGGAACATGTATCCCAACTGCGAGACGGTGGAGTAGGCCAGCACACGCTTGATGTCGTTCTGCACCAGGCCGATGGTCGCAGCAAATATTGCGGTGACAGCGCCTACGATGGCGACGACGGCCATCGCTTTGGGCGAGAGGATGAAGAGCGCATTCGAGCGCGCAACCATGTAAACACCGGCGGTGACCATGGTGGCGGCGTGGATGAGTGCCGATACGGGCGTGGGGCCTTCCATCGCGTCAGGCAGCCAGACATACAGCGGGAACTGGGCCGATTTGCCGCAGGCGCCTCCGAAGAGGAGCAGGCAGATGGCGGTGATCCACGGATCGCCGACAAGGAAATCACCCGAGCGCGCATGGGCAAAGACTTCGGTGAACTTCAGCGATCCGAAGTACCACGTCATCAGGAACATGCCCATGAGGAACATGGCGTCGCCGACGCGGTTGACGATGAAGGCTTTGTTCGCGGCGGTGGAAGCGGAGTGACGGTGGAAGTAGAAGCCGATGAGGAGATAGGAGCAGAGTCCGACGCCTTCCCATCCTACGAACAACATACCGTAGTTGTTGCCGAGAATGAGGGTGAGCATGGAGAACATGAAGAGGTTCAGGTATCCGAAAAAGCGGTAGTAGCCGCCTTCATGTCCCATGTATCCGATGGAGTAGATGTGGATGAGCATGCCGACGCCGGTCACGAAGAGCAGCCAGATGGCTGAGAGCGGGTCGAGCAGGAAGCCGGCTTCGGCTCCGAACTGGATGGCTTTGCCGTCAGCTCCGACGCCAGGGATACCGGTATCGGCTCCAATCCAGGTGAAGAGGATCTTTTGAAATGGCTCGTGGTTGTGAGCGGCCGCGTAGCCGGTGTACTGGTACACGGCGAGGCACGACCACGCGAAAGCCACTACGACCGAGCCGACACAGAAGGCGTTCACGGCTGACTTCGGCAAGCGGCGGCCGAAGAAGAACATGATGGCCGCGCTGGCGATCGGCAGTAGAGGTATGACCCAGATGTGATCTAAGAAAAACATGTTTATCTCTTAGCTACCACTTCAGC
Source organism: Terriglobales bacterium (assembly GCA_035561515.1). Lineage (NCBI taxonomy): Bacteria > Pseudomonadati > Acidobacteriota > Terriglobia > Terriglobales > Terriglobales bacterium. The sequence continues at coordinate 9,145 of DATMXP010000017.1, forward strand.
AAATCCACTTCGTCGACGTTGACCGTCTCCTTGTTACGGAAGAAGGCGATCAGGATGCCAAGTCCGACGGCCGCTTCCGCGGCAGCGTCGGCAATGATGAAGATCGAGAAAATCTGTCCCTGCAGGTTGTACAGTCGCGAGAATGCCACCAGGTTGAGGTTGACGGCGTTGAGAATCAACTCGATGGACATGAGGATGATGACGATGTTCCGGCGCGTAACCACGCCGATGGTGCCGATGATGAACAGCGCCGCCGCAACGACCAGGTAATGAAGGGTTGATATCGGTGCCATCGTCAAATCCTCTTCTTTGCCATCACCACCGCGCCCACGATTGCGACCAGCAGGAGCAGCGATGCGATTTCGAATGGCAGCAGGTAATTCTGGAAGAGCGTGAGTCCGACCTGCTGTGTGTTGTTGACCTCCGGCAGGTTGGCGGCGGTGTTGGGGAAGATCGACTTCCCTTTCACGTACACGAAGACGAACATCGCGCCGAGAATCACGCAGGCCAGAATGCCAACCAGCCATTGGCTGTTGAACTGCTCTTCCTTGACCGACTGCTCGATGCTCACCAGCATGATCACGAACAGGAACAGCACCATGATGCCGCCCGCGTAGAGGATCACCTGAACACCGGCGACGAATGGGGCGTACAGCATGAGGTAGAGTCCGGCGAGCGAGAGCAGGGTGACGATCAGCGAGAGCGCCGAGTGCACGGCGTTCTTGCGCGTAATCACCATCAGGGCCGAAATGATCGCGACCGCCGACAGGAAGTAGAAAAAGAATGTTGGGGCAACAGGTGTCATCGCTCGTACACCGTCGGTTCTGGACCGGCCTCAAGCCGTTTCCGGTCGAGGACCAGTCCTTCGCGTTCGAATTGCGCGATCTCGTAGTCCTGGGTGAGTTCGAGTGCGTCGGTTGAACAGGATTCTTCGCAAAGTCCGCAGAACATGCAGCGGCTGACGTCGTAGGTGTACTTGGTCAGGACCTTGCGCTTGGTGACCGGATCGCGTTCGCTTTCAACGACGATCAGGTGCTCGGGGCAGGCCTTCGCGCAGAGATCGCAGGCGATGCAGAGCGTCTCGCCGGTTTCGGGATTCACGTTCATGCGCGGCAGTCCGCGATAGCGTTCGGCGATTGCCGGACGCTCGAGCGGGTATTGCTCGGTGTAGATCTCCTTGGGAGCCTGGTACTTGAAGGTGACCGAGAGCCCCTGAAGCAGATCGAGAAGCAGAAACTTACGTGCAAGCTTGGGAATCGTCATGCGAAGAGCCCCCGAACCCAATGGCCCAGCTCCGGCGCGAGTCCGATCAGCGCGGTGATGATGATGACCGCGAGCGACAGCGGGAGCAGGACCTTCCAGCCGACTTTCATCAACTGGTCAAAGCGGTAACGCGGCCACGTGGCGCGATACCAGATGTACAGGTAAATAAAAACGGCAACTTTCAGCAGGAACCAGAAGATGTCGGCGATGCGAATGCGAACGGCCGGGATGAACATCACCAGGCCGATCATCACGATTAACGCGGCGAAGGCGAGGAAGCCGAGCTTGTTGATGCGAAGCGCCGGATGTTTGGGCATCTTCAGTGCCTGGCGAATACCGAGCAGACCGACGATAGCGACGAATACGCCCGGGAAGAACGAGAACGCCAGGTCCCAACTTTCGCCTTTCAGCCAGTTCGGGAAAGGACGGAGCCATCCGCCGAGCCAAAGCGTGGTCGCGATGGAGGAGACGGCGAACATGCCCGCGTATTCCGCCAGCATGAAGAGCGACCAGCGAAGTCCGCTGTACTCGGTGTGGAATCCGGCGACGAGTTCGGATTCGGCCTCGGGAAGGTCGAACGGTGCGCGATTGGTTTCGGCGACCATGGCGATCGCGAAAATCACGAATGCGATCAGGCCCAGCGGGAAGAACTTGAAGATGAACCAGACGCCTTGCGCCTGTTGAGCTTCTACGATCTTTACCATGCTCAGCGTGCCAACGCCTTCGGTGCCGGGGGTGAAGCTCGTCATGAGCACGGCCGAGACGATGGCCAGTCCCATGGCGACTTCGTAAGAGACCATCTGCGCGCTGGAACGAAGCGAGCCGAGTAACGGGTAATGCGAGTTCGACGACCAGCCCGCCATGATGATCCCCAACACGCCGAGCGAGGAGATGCCGAGCATGTAGAGGATGCCGATGTTCATGTCGGTGACGGCGTGCGTCAGGCTGAACGGAACCACCAGCAGAGTGGTGAATCCCGTCAACACTACCCAAACGGGAGCGATCCAGAAGATCGCGGTGTCGGCACCTTCGGGAATCGTGTCTTCTTTGGTTAGCAGCTTAATGGCGTCGGCGATGGGTTGAAGAAGCCCGTGAGGTCCAACGCGCATGGGACCGAGTCGAATCTGGAAGTGGGCCAGCGCTTTGCGCTCGAACCACACCATGGACATCACGAAGAGCGATACGCCGCCGAAGATGACGAGAATGTAGATGGTCGCCCAGAGAAAATTGCCAGTAGCACCCGGAGTCATTAGCGGTCCACCTCTCCCAGGACGATGTCGAGTGTTCCAATGACGGCCACGATGTCGGCCACCAACATGCCATGAACCATCTTGTCTAAAGCCTGAAGGTTTACGAAGGATGGCGGCCGGATGCGCATGCGGTAAGGCTGCGTGGAACCATCGCTCACGATGAAGTATCCGAGTTCGCCTTTGGGAGCTTCGATCGAGTGATAGATTTCGCCCACCGGAGGCTTGATGATCTTCGGCACCTTCGCCATGATCGGGCCCTCGGGAATGCTCTCGACCGCCTGGCGGATGATCCGGAGCGACTGGTACATCTCGCGGATGCGAACCAGATACCGGTCGTAAGTGTCACCGTTCTCGCCGGTTGGAATGTCGAATTCAAACTTGCTGTATGCGGCGTAGGGTTGCGCTTTGCGAAGGTCCCATTTGACGCCGGAGGCACGGAGGACCGGACCTGTAACGCCGAGCGCTTTGCAGTCGTCGCCGTTCAGGATACCGACGCCTTTGGTGCGTTCCACCCAGATGCGGTTGGTGGTCAACAGGGCTTCGTACTCGGCGATCTTTGGCTCGACGAAGTCGCAGAACTTTTTGACTTCCTTCTCGAAGCCTTCATACGTCTCGTACTGGCATCCGCCGATTCGGAACGCGTGCGTCGTCAAACGAGCGCCGCAGTATTTCTCGAAGATTTTCAGGATCTCTTCGCGGTCACGGAAGGTGTAGAACAGCGGCGTCATGGCGCCTATGTCGAGGGCGTGCGTTCCGAGCCAGACCTGGTGGCTGGCGATACGCTGCAATTCCGCCATAATCACGCGGATGTACTGAGCACGCGGTGGCGCTTCGACGTTCAGAAGTGTTTCGACAGCCTGGCAGTATCCGAGGCCATTGGAAACGGCAGCCACGTAGTCCATGCGGTCGACGTAGGGCGCGAACTGCGTATACGTGCGGTGCTCGCCGATCTTCTCGACGCCGCGATGCAGGTACCCGATCACGCATTCGGTGCCGTTGATCTTTTCGCCGTCGAGTTTAAGGATGACGCGGAGCACGCCGTGCGTGGACGGGTGCTGCGGGCCCATGTTCAGGATGAGTTCGTTGGCATCGAGGACGGTCGTGCCCTTGTCGCCCCAATCGTCCGTGTTGCCGGTCCAGCGATTATTCACCAAGGCGTCGTGTCTCATTGGGCGCTCTCGATTCCCAGGTTGATGTGCACCCAATCGGTGTCCTGTTGCAGGATGTTGTAGTCCTTGCGCAGCGGATGGCCTTTCCAGCCATCTGGCATCAAGATCCGCTTCAAGTCAGGATGACCTTCGAACTGGATTCCGAACATGTCGAAGGCTTCCCTTTCCAGCCAGTTGGTGGTCGGCCAGATCGGAACGGCGCTGGGAACGGACTGTCCATCTGCGACTTGCGTCTTCACCCGAACTCGGGTGTTCTTCGCGAAGGAGTACAGGATGTAAACGACGTCGAACTCAGCCTTCTCGCGCTTGGGATAGTGAACGGCCGTGATGTCGACGCAGTAGTCGAACTTCTCGTCGTCGCGCATCATGAGCAAGATTTCAGCGAGGATGGACGAATCGACGACCAGGTAGTTTTGGCCGAGATAGGTGCTAGCCTCCTTGATCCCAGAGCCGTAGACCTTCTTCAGCTGAGTCGTGAGTTCCGTTTCCCACGGAACCGGCGTTGGTCCTGCAGGTTTAGGCGGAACCGCGGGCCTCGGAGGCGCACCTGCTGCCGCTGGCGCCGCAGGTTTTGCGGCCGCGGGCGGCACGGGTTTCGTTTCTGTTGCCGGGGAAACGGGAGATGGAGAAGGCGTTTTCGCTGGTTCCGCAGCCGGCTTATCGGCCGACTGCGGTGATTCAGGCGGTGTTCCGTTCGGTTTTGTCTCGTCAGGCATCGTCTGCCTCTACTACGGCTTCCCTATTGCTGAAATCGTGAATCTCGTTTGTAGCAGTCTGTACGCGTTTGGAGCAGGTAACTTGGTCACTCGCAGTTGTGATAATTGTCACTTTTGACTTTCCAACCTGTCGTTTTTCCACAACTTGCAAAACGGGCCTACACCCACTCAAGAGCGCCCTTCTTCCACACCCAGACGTATCCGGCAATCAGGATGGCGAGGAAGACCATCATTTCGACAAGTCCGAAGAGGCCGAGCGCTTTGTACTGAACGGCCCAAGGGAAGAGGAAGATCGTTTCCACATCGAAAACGACGAAAAGGATGGCAATGATGTAGAAGCGAACGGTGTAGCGTCCGCGGGAGTCGCCGATGGGATCGACACCGCACTCATAGGCCATCTGCTTGTTTTTGTTGGGCTTTGAAGGGCGAACAAGTTTGGCCAGAATCAGCGCCGCCGGCATGGCGATGACGATGATCAGAACGAAGATAAAAATCGGGACATAATTTGCGGGCATAATCCCCCTGGGCTGGTCCTGAAAAAGCGCGCCAGATCAAGACTTCCGGGCACACGATCAGCCACCTATATTTCAGCAGGACGGGACATAGTACCGCTCTGTAAGAGCGTATTCAAGACAAGCAGGTCTGAAATCACCGAGACCTGTGAGATAAGTCACTCTCTCCACCAATGGATCGCTGAACGTTTAACGCGGCCTTTTTAGCGGTCATATCGTCATGGCTTTTGTTGCCATTCGAAAGAATTACGCTGTGCATCATGTGGAGGATGCCGCTTGAGCCAGCCTGCACCACCGTCCGTCGACCGCTACGTCGCCGACACCCGGTGACGATTCGTGGCCAGTCACTGTCGTTGCACAGTTGGCTCGCTTCCGTTTGACGAAACCGGCGGCTTTCACCTCACCGGCAATGCGCGACAGGTGAGGACCTTTACCAGTTTTCTGTTTTTGTTCCCGAGCTTCAAAGAACTTCCAGCATTGCAACCGGCAGGTCGCCCCGTCGGCAAAAGCGGCGTCCGTGGGAGAAATCCAGTGAATGGATGTTTTTTGCCAGAGTGTCAAATTGTCCACCTACGAGAGCCGCGTCGACAATATCCGCCCAGCCGCATTGGCATTGCCCGCGGCGAGCGGCATCCTTTGAAAATCAGCTACAGAGGGCGAAATCCATGATGTTTCAATGTTTTCTCCATAGGGT